>JBDTVU010000060.1:0-19808 GCA_040007035.1 Betaproteobacteria bacterium
CGCTGGCGAACGCAGCGAACGACAGCGCCGCGAACGCCCGGCGCGAGACCGGCGCCGCCGCCGTCATCGCGCGCCGTCGGGCATGGGCCGCGGTTGCGCTACGCGAGCTGCAACGGCAGGTTGCGCAACCGCTGGCCGGTCGCGGCGGCCAGCGCGTTGGCGAGTGCAGGCGCGACGACGGGCGTGCCCGGCTCGCCGACGCCGGTCGGCTTTTCGGCCGACGGCACGATGAACACGTCGACCTTCGGCATCTCACCGATCCGCAGCACCGGGTAGTCGTGATAGTTCGACTGCTCGACCGCGCCGTTCTTCAGCGTGATCTTCCCGTACCGCGCCGCCGACAGGCCGAAGCCGATGCCGCCTTCCATCTGCGCGCGGACGTTGTCGGGATTGACGGCGATGCCGCAATCGACGGCGCAGACGACGCGGTCGACGGTGAATTCCTTGCCTTTCACCGTCACCTCGACCACCTGTGCGACGTAGCTGTTGAACGACTCGTGGACGGCGATGCCGCGGCCGCGCTTCTCGCCCGCCTTGCCCGGCGCCAGCGGCTTGCCCCAACCCGCTTCCTTCGCGGCGAGTTCGAGCACGGCCAGATGGCGCGGGTGTTTCGCCAGCATCGCCCGGCGGAAGTCCACCGGGTCCTTGCCCGCGGCCCGCGAGAGCTCGTCGACGAACGTCTCGGTCGAGAATGCGTTGTGCGTGGCGCCGACGCTGCGCCACCACAGCACCGGGACGCCGACGATCGGCGAGTGGAGGTCGACCATCAGGTTCGGGATCGCGTACGGCAGCGTCGATGCGCCCTCGACCGACGTCGCGTCGACACCGCCCTTCACCATCATCGATTCCATCGGCGTGCCGGCGAGAATCGATTGCCCGACGATCCGGTGCTGCCAGGCGACGACATTTCCCGCCGCGTCGAGACCCGCCTTCAGCGTGTGGTAGTACGCGGGCCGGTAGAAGCCGCCCTGCATGTCGTCCTCGCGGGTCCAGACGAGCTTGACCGGGACGTCGTACTTGCCGGCGACGGCGAGCGCCTTCGCGATCGACGCGGCTTCGACGACGTAGTCGGCGACCGGATTCGCGCGACGGCCGAAGCTGCCGCCGGCGTAGAGCATGTTGAGCTTCACCTGCTCCGGCTTCAGGCCGACGGTTTTCGCCACCGCGTACTGGTCGCCGGTCTGCATCTGCTCGCCGTTCCACACCTCGCAGCCGTCCTTCGACAGCTTGACCACGCAATCCAGCGGCTCCATCGCCGCGTGCGCGAGGTACGGAAACTCGAACGCCGCCTCGACGGTCTTCGCGGCGCCGGCCATCGCCTTCGCGACATCGCCGTCGTTGCGCGCGACCATTCCCGGCTTCGCCGCCAGCGCCTTGTAATCGGCGAGGATGTCGGCCGACGAGAACTTGATCGCCGTCGACTCGTCCCACTCGACCTTCAGCGCATCGCGGCCCTTCTTCGCCGCCCAGAAGCCGGTGGCGACGACGGCCACGCCATTGGGCACCTCGATCACGTAGCGGATTCCCGGGATGCCGGAAACGCTCTTCGAGTCGAAGCTCTTCACCTTCGCGCCGAACTTCGGCGGATGGGCGACGACGGCGGTCAGCATGTCCGGCAGCCGGACGTCAGCGGTGAACTGCGCGGTGCCGTTGGTCTTTGCGCGCGCATCCTTGCGCGGGACGTGCTTGCCGATCAGCACGAAATCCTTCGGGTCCTTGAGCTTGATGTCGGTCGGCACCGGCATCGCCGCGGCGGCGTCCGCCAGATCGCCGAACGTCGCCTTGCGGCCGCCGCTGCTGACCACGCCGCCCTTCACCGCGATCGACGCGGCAGGGACGTTCCACTGCTTCGCCGCTGCGGCGACGAGCATCATTCGCGCCGCCGCGCCGACGTTGCGCAACTGATCCCAGGAGTTCGCCATCGCCGTCGAGCCGCCGGTGCCCTGCGCCGGTCCCCAGAAGAGGTTGTTGTAGCGCTTGGCGTCCGCCGGCGCGCCTTCGACGCGCACCTGTTCCCAGGCGGCGTCGAGTTCCTCGGCGACGATCGTCGCGAGGCCCGTGTACGTCCCCTGGCCCATCTCAAGATGCTTGGCGATGACGGTGACCGTGTTGTCGCGGCCGATGCGGACGAACGCGCCCGGGTCGAGCGCGGGGGCTGGCGCGGCGCCCTGCGCGGCCGCTTCGGGCAGCCCGACGCCGAGCGTGAAGCCGCTGCCGGCGATGACGGTGATCGCGGCCGACGCCTTCAGGAAGTCGCGGCGGCCGGGGTTGGCGATTCGATCGATGCGCATGGTCGTCTCCTCAGCCCAGCGCCTTCGACGCTTCCTTGATCGCGGCGCGGATGCGCGGGTACGTCGCGCAGCGGCAGAGGTTGCCGTTCATCGCGGCGTCGATGTCGGCGTCGGTCGGCCGCTTTTTCTTCGCCAGCAGCGCCGCCGCGCTCATGATCTGTCCCGACTGGCAGTAGCCGCACTGCGGCACGTCGAGCTTCTCCCACGCCGCCTGCACCGCCTGCGCCTCCTTCGTCTTCAGTCCCTCGATCGTCGTGATGTCGGCGCCGGTCTTCAGCGCCGACAGCGGCGTCTGGCACGAGCGGACCGGCGCGCCGTCGACGTACACGGTGCAGGCGCCGCACAGCGCCATTCCGCAACCGTACTTGGTGCCGGTGAGGTTGAGGCTGTCGCGGAGGATCCACAGCAGAGGCGTGTCGGTCGGCACGCTCGACGCGATGTCGACGCGCTCCTTGTTGACGAAGAACGTGGGCATGAGTGACTCCTGAAATGCACCGTTGCTGGCGGGCGCCGGGGCGAAGGCGCCGGCGAGCGGGAACGGGAAAGGGCGCAATGATAGACGAAACGGCGCGTTTCCGAACGCCATCGCGCGGAAAATGATGTGGAAAACCCTCCTCGCCCAAGGACTTAGCGATCCGATGCGCTATAATCCACGTTTGCCCCGAAAGCCCTCGCCATGGAAGCCGAACAGCAGAATCAGATCGCCGCCCAGCTCGCCAGCCTGCGGGACCGCACCGCCGGCCTGCGGAGGTATCTTTGACTTCGATGTGAAGGCGGTGCGGCTCGAGGAAGTCGTCCGCGAGCTCGAAAACCCGAAGATCTGGGACGACCCGAAGCACGCACAGGAGCTCGGCAAGGAGCGGCGGGCGCTCGAAGGCGTCGTCCACACGCTGAGCACGCTCGACACCAACCTGCGCGACAGCGGCGAGCTGTTCCTGCTCGCGCGTACCGACAACGACGATCCGACGCTGGTGGCCGTCGCGTCCGACGTCGCGGCGATCGAGACCGGCGTGGCCGACCTCGAGTTCCGGCGGATGTTCCACCATCCGATGGACCCGGCGCCGTGCTTCATCGACATCCAGGCCGGCTCCGGCGGCACCGAGGCGCAGGACTGGGCGTCGATGCTGCTGCGGATGTACCTGCGCTACTGCGAGCGCCGCGGCTACAAGACCGACCTGCTCGAGGAGACGGCAGGGGAAGTCGCCGGCATCAAGAGCGCGTCGGTGAAGGTCACCGGCGATTACGCGTACGGCTACCTGCGCACCGAGGTCGGCGTCCACCGGCTGGTGCGCAAGAGCCCGTTCGACTCCAACGCCCGGCGGCACACGTCGTTCGCCAGCGTGTTCGTCTATCCGGAAGTCGACGATTCGATCGAGGTCGAGATCAACCCGGCGGACCTGCGGATCGACACCTTCCGCGCGTCGGGTGCCGGCGGCCAGCACATCAACAAGACCGACTCGGCGGTGCGGATCACGCACCTGCCGACGAACATCGTCGTCCAGTGCCAGAACGACCGCTCGCAGCACCGCAACCGCGCCGAGGCGATGGCGATGCTGAAGTCGAAGCTCTACGAACTCGAGCTGCGCAAGCGGCAGGAGGCGCAGCAGAAGCTCGAGGACAGCAAGACCGACATCGGCTGGGGCCATCAGATCCGCTCGTACGTGCTCGACCAGTCGCGGATCAAGGACCTGCGGACCAATTACGAAGTCGGCGACACCCAGCGGGTGCTCGACGGCAACCTCGACGACTTCATCGCGGCGAGCCTGAAACAGGGAGTGTGACGATGTCCGACCCGATTGTTCCGGCGCCCGTGGCGCCGGCCGCCGACGAGAACCAGATCATCGCCGAGCGCCGCGCGAAGCTCGCCGCGCTGCGTGCGCACGGGCAGGCGTTCCCCAACGACTTCCGCCGCGACGCGCTCGCCGCCGACTTGCACAAATCGCACGACGCGACGCCGAACGAGACGCTGGAGCCGCTGGCGCTTGCCGTCACCGTCGCTGGCCGGATGGTGCTGAAGCGGGTGATGGGCAAGGCCTGTTTCGCGACGCTGCAGGACATGAGCGGCCGGATCCAGCTCTACGTGACGCTGGACGCCGTCGGCGCCGAGGTGCTCGACGCGTTCAAGCACTGGGACCTGGGCGATCTCGTTGGTGCGACCGGCACGCTGTTCAGGACCAAGACCGGCGAGCTGTCGGTGAGAGTGACGGCGATCCGGCTGCTGGCGAAGGCGCTGCGGCCGCTGCCGGAGAAGTTCCACGGCCTGTCCGACCAGGAGCAGCGCTATCGCCAGCGCTACGTCGACCTCATCACCAATCCGGACTCGCGCGACGTGTTCGTCAAGCGCTCGCAGATCGTGCAGGCGATCCGCAAGTTCTTCGTCGACCGCGGCTATCTCGAGGTCGAGACGCCGATGATGCACCCGATCCCGGGCGGCGCCGCGGCGCGGCCGTTCACGACGCACCACAACGCGCTCGACATGAAGCTGTTCCTGCGGATCGCGCCGGAGCTGTACCTGAAAAAGCTCGTCGTCGGCGGTCTCGAGCGAGTGTTCGAGATCAACCGAAATTTCCGCAACGAAGGCATGTCGACGCGGCACAATCCCGAGTTCACGATGCTCGAGTTCTACGAGGCCTATCAGGATTACCGCTACCTGATGGACCTGACCGAGACGCTGTTCCGCGCGGTTGCGCAGAAGGTCGTCGGCACGACGTCGATCACGTATCAGGGCACGCCGATCGACCTCGGCCGACCGTTCGACCGGCTGACGATGGCCGAGGCGATCAACAAGTATCAGCCGCAGTATCCGCTGGCCGAGCTCGCGAAGCCGGCGTACCTCAAGACGGCGCTGGCGCCGCACGGCGTCGAGGTGTTCGCCACCGACGGCCTCGGGCTGCTGCAGTTGAAGCTGTTCGAGGCGACGACGGAGGACAAGCTGATCCAGCCGACGTTCATCGTCGCCCACCCGACCGACGTGTCGCCGCTCGCGCGCGCCAACGACGCGAATCCGGCGGTGACCGACCGCTTCGAGCTGTTCATCACCGGCCGCGAGCTTGCCAACGGTTTTTCGGAACTGAACGACCCGGAGGATCAGGCGGCGCGTTTCCGCGGCCAGGCCGCGGCGCGCGAGGCCGGCGACGAGGAGGCGATGTACTACGACGCCGACTACATCCGGGCGATGGAGTACGGCCTGCCGCCGACGGCGGGCGAGGGCATCGGCATCGATCGCCTCGTCATGCTGCTGACCGACGCGCCGTCGATCCGCGACGTGATCCTGTTCCCGCAACTGAAGCCGGAAGGCTGACGGCGAGACGGCCCCGGCGCCGGCACCCGGGGGCCATGTCGCGGGCGGGGCACGCTTGACGCCGATCAGAGGCCGGGTGCTTGGGCGGCGTAGAATCGCCCCCATCTTCCTGCCAGTCGTTTTGCCCTGCACACCCCCTGCACACCATGTCCGTCCGTTCGATCGACCTCCAGCTCACCGGGATGACCTGCGCCGCCTGCGCGGCCCGGATCGAGAAGGTACTGAACCGCGCCGAGGGCGTGCACGCGGCGGTCAACTTCGCCACCGAGACGGCGCACGTCGAGTTCGAGTCGCACCAGGCGACGCCGCAATCGCTGATCGACGCGGTGCGCAAGGCCGGATATGACGCCGCACCGGCAGTCGACCCGTTCGAGCAGCCGGAGCAACAGGCGCGCGCCGAGGCGCGCCGCTATCGGCACGAGCTGCGCGTGTTCACGCTCGCCGTCCTGCTCACCGCGCCACTCTTCGCGCAGATGGCGTTCATGGTCACCGGCCGCCACGAGACGGAGCTGGCGGTGTGGCTGCAGTTCGCGCTGGCCACACCCGTGCAGTTCGTCGCCGGGGCGCGTTTCTACGAGGGCGCGTGGAAAGCGCTGCGCGGCGGCGCCGCCAACATGGACGTGCTGGTCGCGCTCGGCACCTCCGCGGCCTACCTGTTCAGCGTCGCCGTATGGCTGCTGCCGATCGACGGCCAGCACGTCTACTTCGAGGCCGGCGCGGCGGTGATCACGCTGGTGCTCCTCGGCAAGCTGCTCGAAGGGCGCGCCAAGCTGAAGACCGCCGCGGCCATCCGCGACCTCCTCAAACTGCAGCCACCGACGGTGATGCTGGAGGTCGACGGCACGCTTACGGAAGTGCCCGTTGCGCGGGTGCGCATCGGTGACATGTTCGTCGTCCGCGCGGGCGAAGCGATCGCCGTCGACGGCATCGTGCGCTCCGGCGAGTCGGCGGCAAACGAGGCGATGCTGACCGGCGAGAGCGAGCCGGTGACGAAAGCCGTCGGCGATCGCGTGCTCGCCGGCACCGTCAACGAGCTCGGGCCGCTGCGCTGCGAGGCGACCGCAGTCGGCCAGGCGACGCTGCTCGCCGGCATCGTCCGGCAGGTCGCGGCCGCGCAAGGCTCGAAGGCGCCGGTGCAGCGGATGGCCGACAAGGTGTCGGGCTGGTTCGTGCCCGCGGTCCTGGTCATCGCCGCGGTCACGCTGGTCGCCACCGGGTTCATCATGGGCGACTGGGCGGTGGCGCTGATGCGCGCGACGGCGGTGCTGGTGATCGCGTGTCCGTGCGCGCTGGGCCTCGCCACGCCGACGGCGTTGATGGTCGGCGTCGGTCGCGGTGCGCGCGCCGGCATCCTGATCAAGAACGCGGAGGCGCTGGAGCGTGCCGAGAAGATCGGCGCGCTGATCGTCGACAAGACCGGCACGCTGACCGCCGGTGCGCCGACGGTCGTCGCCCAGCATCCGTCTGCCGGATTCACGACGAGCGAACTGCTGCTGCTGGCGGCGAGCCTCGAGCACGGCGCCACGCACCCGCTGGCGAAGGCGATTCTGGAGCGCGCGGCGGGGCTCGAGCTCATCGTCGTGCCGGTCGGCAACATCCGCGTCCATCCGGGGCGGGGCGTCAGCGGGGAGAACGCCGGGCAGTCGGTGCGGTTGGGTTCGCCCGCCTTTCTCGCCGAGAACGGCATCGCGTTCGACGCGGCGGCGCTCGACGCGGTGCGCGGCGAGGGCAACACGATCGTCGGCGTCGCCGAGGGCACACGGCTCGTCGGCTGGATCACGCTCGACGACGCGCTACGTCCGGGCGCTGCGGCCGCGGTCGCGGACCTCAAGAGCGCCGGCGTGACGGTGACGATGCTGACCGGCGACCATCCGGCCGCAGCGGCCACCGCCGCGAAGGCCGCCGGCATCGATGACTGGCGCGCCGAGCAGTTGCCGCAGGACAAGCGCGCCGCGATCGTCGAACTGCAGAAATCCGGCGTCGTCGTCGGCATGGTCGGCGACGGCGTGAACGACGCGCCGGCGCTGGCGCAGGCCGACGTCTCGTTCGCGATGGGCGCCGGCGCCGGTAGTGCGCTGTCGGCCGCCGACATCACGCTGCTGCGCAACGATCTCCTCGCCGTCGCCTCGGCCATCGACCTGTCGCGGGCGACGCTCAGGAAGATCCGGCAGAACCTCTTCTTCGCGTTCATCTACAACGTGATCGGCATCCCGCTCGCGGTGTTCGGCCTGCTGTCGCCGGTCGTCGCCGGCGCGGCGATGGCCGCGAGCTCGGTGTCGGTCGTCGGCAATGCGCTGCTGCTCAAGCGCTGGCGGCCGCGGCACGATACGCATGCCGTCCCTGCGACGCGACCCGCTGCGGCGGTGCCTCCGCGCGCGACCCCCACCCACCATCGAATCGAGGAGACCGTCCGATGAGCGCCACCGTCACCCAGGAATTCGCCGTCGAGGGCATGAACTGCCAGGGCTGCGTGAAGAGCGTCACCGGCGCAGTGAGGACGCTGCCGGGGGTCGAGAAGATCGATGTATCGCTGGAGAAGAAGACCGCGACCGTCGCCTACGACGGCGCGGCGCTCCAGCCGGCGGCGATCGTTGCCGCGATCGTCGCGGCCGGATTCGAGGCGCAGGCGCGCTGACAAAGTGGGCCGCGCGCCGGCGGCGCGGCCTGTCGCGCATCGTCGGACATGGCACAATGCCGGCCGGCGGGGTGTAGCGCAGCCCGGTAGCGCGCTTGCTTTGGGAGCAAGATGTCGGAGGTTCAAATCCTCTCACCCCGACCAAGAATATGCAGCAAATCAATCGCGTGCAACGCGTGATTGGAAGTGAGATGCGGCTAATATCGTATCAGCCGGAATCGTAACCGCAATCATTGGAAACCCGGCTTTGCGCATTCTCGAAGCGCGTGCGGATTTCCACAGGTAGCGCACTTGCATTTCTCCGCTGGATGCGGGGAGATGCGCGAATTGTCGTCGGTGCATCATCTCGGCTGATGGGCGGTGGCTATCATGACCTCGGTCGCATTCGTTCAGCGCGCCGAAACGATTGGGTGGTGTCATCGCAAAGGGCATCCGAACTTCCGTTCGCGACCCATGCTGACGCTCGAACAAATTATGGGAGGAAGTACAATCACAGTCCAACGAGCAGGCGATCCGCCGTTTGCAAAGCGCTCAGAGTGCCCGATGACCGACAAAGTGAAGGTAGACGTGCGCCGCAGCGGCCGCCGATTCGACGCCGAAGCGGTGCTCGACCTTGCCGCTGATGCGCAGACCGTGTGGGAGACGATTACAGACTACGACGCGCTGCCGCGATTCATGCCGGGTATCCGCGCCTGCCGAGTTGTCGAGCGGGCGGTCGTGGCGAAAGACGCTGAGCAGTTGGTCGTCGAGCAAAAGGGTGAGTTCCGTTTCCTCCTATTCGCGCAGGACATGACGGTGCTGCTGAACATTAGCCACCAGCGGCTTCGCGTCGCAGAGGCGAAGGCCGTCAGCTTTGACCTTGGAATCCTGAAGCGCCGGGCGATCGATGTTTTCGAGGGTCGCTACGAGTTGAAGCCCGTGACCACTGGCCGTGGGCCGCCGCGGGTGCACCTGCGCTACACCGCAGTGATCGGACTTCGCTTGCCGCCGCCGCCCGCAATCGGGAGCATGGCGGTCCGTCAGAACCTGGCTGCCCAGCTCGAAGCGGTGGCGCAGGAGGTCGCGCGGCGCAGCGAGCGAATACGACCAAAGTCGCGCGACCGTTGACGCGGAAACAGGCATCCTCCCGCGCCCACCCCGAATCAGGCCGCGTGCGGTGGCGTCCGCGAGCGCCCGGCGGGCGGACTCCGATGCGAGGGAAGCGCTCGATCAACAGCCCGTCGGTGGTGCCTGCCACGATCGCTGGATCGCCTCCGCACGCTCGGCACTGCTCGGAGTCCTTCGGGAAGTCGCGCCAATGCAGGCGCGCTCGTTGGCGCTTGGGGCTCGCCATGGCGCACAGCGGTTGCCTAAACGGTGGCATTCAAGCCCTGATCGCTCTGGGCAACGGCCGCAGCACGCCCTGCCCGCCATCGACTCGAATTACCTGCCCGGTAATGTGTGCGGCGTGCGGTGAGAGCAAATAGGAGAATGCATGCGCCACGTCGTCGGGCTCGGCAATCCGGTTGGTAGGAATCAGCGCGGCAGACCGCGCCTCTGCTTCGGGGCTCGCGATGAAGCGTTGCGTGAGAGCGGATCGTGTCAAGCCGGGAGCCACCACATTCACGCGCACCCCTCTATCAGCATACGTCGCGGCTGCACTAAGAGCCAAACCGGTGACCGCACATTTGGCTGCAGCAATTGCCTCATGATTGGCGAAGCCTGCTTCGGCCACGACCGAGCTCGTCAATACCGCAATCGCCGGCGTTTGCGCTTTGGTCGCTTGAAGCACAAACCACTTCAACACGTGAAATGCCGAGGTTGCGTTGATGGCAAGCTGCTCGTGCCAATCCTTTTCGGACGTGAGGTGCAGCGGCCGTACCACCGTCGAGCCGACGCAGTGGGCGATGCCATCGACGACTCCTATGCGTGCCGCCTTTTCCTGCAACGCGGCGCTGCCACCAGCAACCGTGAGATCAGCCGCCAACGTGTGATGCACCCCGCCCAGCGCCTGAGCGAGCGCCAGCAGTTTGTCTTCGCTGCGGCCGCATAGCAACAGCGTGTCGCCCTGCGCGTGCATGAGCCGCGCAAGCGCGGAGCCGATGGCGCCTGTCGCGCCAGTTATTACGATATTCATTGGGGCAATCCTTCCTTGTTGGCATCGTGCCAAGACGATGAAAGCGAGTGCTGCAGTTGATCCGGACCGCGTCTCCCGCACCACGAAGTGCCAGCGCGCTTCGCTGCAGCCTGTCGGATTCGGCTATCCCCCGTACGTCAACGCTCGCGTCTTGCCCCAGAAGACCCGGTAGGCGAACAACGTATAGGCGACGATCATCGGCAACACGATGCAGGTGCCGATGAAGACGAACGACAGCGAATCGCGCGCGGCCGCGGCCTGCCAGATTGTCATCCGGTCGACGATCAGGTAGGGGAACAGGCTGTAGGCGAGGCCCGCGAACGCGAACACGAAGACCGAAACGGCCAGCACGAACGGCACCCATTCGCGTGGCGTCTCCTGCCGCTGGAGACGGCTCACCGCGACCCAGATGCCGACGAATGCCGCGGCCGTTGCGGCCGGCAACGGCGCCAGCAGAACGATGTTCGGCCAGACGAACCAGCGATCGAACACGTTGCTGCTCGCGAACGGGGTCGCAAGGCTGATCGCCGCAACGCCCGCCGCGGTGAGCAGCAGCGCGCCCTGGCTCCAGCGCAGGGCGCGCGCCTGAAGTCTTCCTTCCGTCTTGATCACCAGCCAGCTTGCGCCGAGCAGCGCGTAACCCCCCGCGAGTCCGATGCCGACGACAACGTCGAACAGCAGATAAGCGGGTCCCGAGGCGAATCCAGTGACCACGCCGCCCAGCATGAAGCCCTGCGCGATCGCGGCGCCCAGTGAGCCCGCGAAGAACATCCGGTTCCACACTTCGCGGTGCCACCCCGTCGCCTTCATGCGGAACTCGAACGAGACGCCGCGCAGGATCAGAAAGACGAGCATCGCGGCCACCGGCAGGTACAGCGCGGTCAGAATGATCCCGTGTGCCTTCGGAAAGGCAACAAGCAGGATGCCGACGCCGAGCACCAGCCAGGTCTCGTTCGCGTCCCAGAACGGCCCGATGGAGGACACCATGACGTCCTGTTCCGTGCGCGCAGCGAAGGGCAGCAGGATGCCGACGCCGAGGTCGAAGCCGTCGAGGATCACGTAGGCGAGCATCGCCAGGCCCATCAGGACCATGAAGACCAGCGGCAGGTCGAGTTGCATCGCGGGTCGCTCAGGAAGCGAGGTTGGGGACCAGCATCGAAGGCTTCCTCGCCGGCGTCTTCCCGCCTTCCGCGTCCTTGAGCGCGAGCTGCGTCACGACTACCATGAACGAGAGCAGGAGCCCCGCATAGACGATGGCGTAAGCTGTGAGCGTGAGCGCGATGAAACCGGGCGGCACACTCGACGCCGCGTCGGCGGTCTTGAGGACGCCGCGGATCAGCCACGGCTGCCGTCCGACTTCCGTCACGATCCAGCCCGCCACGACGGCGATCCAGCCGGAGAAAGTCATCGCTGCGAGTCCGAGATTGAGCCAGCGCGGCAGCGCCGCGCCGCGCCGCGACCGCCACACGCCGTACCACGCCATCGCAAGCATCAGCACGCCGATCCCCACCATCACGCGGAAGGCGTAGAACACCGGTGCGACTGGCGGGTGGTCGCCCGCGAACTCGTTCAGTCCCTTTATTTCGGCATCGGAATCGTGGCGCAGGATCAGGCTCGCGCCCTTCGGAATTTCTATCGCGAACTCATTGCGGCGCTCCGTCGCGTTGGGGACGGCGAACAGCACGAGCGGCGCCCCCGGCTGGGTATTCCAGAGACCTTCCATCGCGGCGATCTTCGCGGGCTGGTGCGCGAGCGTATTGAGCCCGTGCAGATCGCCAAGCAGGATCTGTGTCGGCGCCAGCACCGCGGCGACGAGCAAACCGATCTTCAGCATGCTCCGCGCGGGTCGGTGCGACGCATTGCGGAGCAACTGGAACGCCGACAGCCCGGCAATGAGGAAGGACGCGGTGAGTCCTGACGCGACGAGCATGTGCGCGAGCCGGTAGGGGAAGCTCGGGTTGAAGACGATTTCGAGCCAGTTCGCAGCGTGCACTTCGCCGTCGATGATGGTGAAGCCTTGCGGCGTCTGCATCCACGAGTTGAGTGCGAGGATCCAGAAGGCCGACGCCGTGGTGCCGATCGCGACCAGCGAAGCAGCGAGCGTGTGCATCCATTGCGGCACCCTGTCCCGACCGAAAAGCATCACGCCCAGGAAGGTCGCCTCGAGGAAGAACGCGGTAAGGACTTCGTATCCCAACAATGGCCCGGCGACGTTGCCCGCTTTTTCCATGAACCCGGGCCAGTTGGTGCCGAACTGGAAGCTCATGGTGAGGCCCGAGACCACGCCCAGTCCGAACGAGAGCGCGAAGACCTTTACCCACAGTCGGTAGGCTTGCTCGGCCCATTCCTCGCCGGTGCGGTTGGCGCGGATGCGCAGGAAGAGCAGGAACCACGCCAGCGCAATGGTGATGGTCGGAAAGAGTATGTGGAACGCGATATTGAGACCGAACTGCGCGCGTGCGAGGAGGAGGGGATCTGCGGGCATGGTTCGTTGCCTCGAATGGACTCTGCATCATCTTCGGGATCGGACATTCGCACGTTGGTCCTCCTCCAAGGATCGCCGGCGACGAAGTGTCCAGCTTCTTGTCCGACCATAGTGGGTGAGTCTAGTTCATTGCTCCCGGGTGGACGCTGCAGCGTTTGCGATGCGGACGCTGCGCCCTTTGCGCGGCGGCGGACGCAATGTGATTTCAGGCGACGAGACTCGCTTTGCCGATGTCGACTGGCAGCGCGAGCCCTTCGGCGCGGGCGACGTGCACCAGCGCGTCCTCGAACAGTACCCTCGCGGAACCGGCGACACGCTCCAGGTACCGATGCAGCACCGCGTCGTCCGGGCTGCGGTTGGCACATTCGGCGCTGTAGCGCTCGAAAGTGCCGAGGCTAAGCAGAAGCTCGACAACGTGGTGCGGGCACTCGCAGTAAAGGGTGGTCAAGGACCGCGCGAGCCGGGCCAGCGACTGGTCATCGAAGCGGCGTCCCGGAACCTCGTCGAGCGGTAACTGGGATGGTCGCGGCGGTGCATTTATCGCGTCGGGCGCGATCGCGTCGCGGCAGATTCGTTCGAGTTCGTCCGGGTCAAGTGGCGCACGCGTCACCGTGTGGCCCCGGTCGCGCAGCGCGCCCGCCACCGATGCCCGGCCGAAGCGGTACGCGACGGCTGCGTGCCGAGCGCCGACCGCCTCAACCAATGCGTCCACCATGGCGACCGCTTCGGGTTGAAGCGTGGGCACCTCGATCACCAGGACATCGGCCGAAATCCCACGTAGCGCCTCCGCCGCGCCAGCAGGCTCGGCGCAGGTAGCAACAATTTCCAGGGTCGAAAGCATGACGCGGTCGCGGGCCGCCTGCTCCGTCAGCGCCGCGCCCACCAGCGCGACCCGAACCGGTCGCACCAATCCGGTCTGTCCGGCGGACGTGCCGTGCGACGCCGCGTCGGCCGCGGCTCGCATCTTGCGCAGCGCGGCGATAGGCAAGCTCGCAATCGAGCCGATGGGGCTCCCGAGATCGATCAACTGCTTCATCAACGCCAGGCGGCTCACGTCCTCGGCCGAATACAGACGATGGCCGCGCGCAGTGAGTCGGGGGCCGACCACACGGTACCTGCGTTCCCATACCCGCAAGGTCTCGACCGGAATGCCCGCGAGACGGGCGGCGGTGCCGCTGCGGTAGGTCGGCTCGAAGTCGTCGGGCGCCCTTTCTTCACTGGTCACGGTTCGCTCCCCAGATGGCTGCGGTTGGACACCGCTTGGATTGCGGAAATGTCCCATATTGAACTTGTTATGACAAGTCATAGACAGGTCAAACTGCAGAGATTTGCCAAATAATGATTGACAACAACAGTTCACACGGCGTATTGTCTAGGACAAATGTGGGTTGTCCCCCAGTCTTTGGAGTCAAATTAATGCTTACCTACAGCATTCCCGTCGTGGTCAAGGGCTACGCCATCGTGAAATACCCGCAGGGCAAGGCCGCCGGCGACTGCACGGGCGGCCTTCCGCGGGACGCGGAGAACGAAGACCTCCTCAACACGCCGTTCATATGCGGCGCCCGGATGCAGGAGTGCACGGTGGAATTGGCGGGCCAGGCACGAATTGCGGATTGAGCTCATGACACCGGATTCAACCTGCACGGTGTACTTCGACGGTGGCTGCCCGGTATGCCGCAGGGAGATTGCGCACTATCGACGGCTACGTGGGGCCGATGCCATTGCCTGGATCGACGCGTCCAGCTGCGACGAAACGGCGCTCGGCGCGGGATTGGATCGATCGCTGGTGCTAAGTCGGTTTCACGTTCGGGAGGCAGACGGCACGCTCGCCTCGGGTGCCGCCGCGTTCGTTGCGATCTGGCGTCGTCTACCGGCATTTGCCTGGCTCGCCAAGCTCGCGGGGTCGCGCCCGATGCTCACGCTGCTCGATGCAGGCTACGCGGTGTTCCTTCAAGTCCGGCGCTCGTGGCGCCCGGCCGATAAATGAGCGTCTAGGAAAAGAATTCCCGAGCGTGCGTTTGCACAGCCCGCACTCGACAGCTCCATACCGAGTGTTCCCCCGATCCGGTTCGCCGGACGCTTTCCCAGCAGTCCTCTTTCAACCAGGAGATTCAACATGTTCAAGCTCAAGACCGCTCTTGCCTCAGCCGTCACCGCAGCCGTCCTCGCCACCGGAACGTCCGCTGCACTTGCAGAAGGCATGCAGTACAACATGACTGCGGGTCATGCATCCATGGCGAAGACCGACATCATCGACACGGCCGTCGGCGCGGGTCAGTTCACCACGCTCGCCAAGGCGCTGACCGCGGCTGGCCTCATCGACACGCTCAAGGGTCCGGGACCGTACACCGTCTTCGCGCCGACCGATGCGGCGTTCGCCAAGATCCCGACCGCACAGCTGAACGCGCTGCTGGCCGACAAGGCTGCGCTTACGAAAGTGCTGACCTACCACGTCGTGTCTGGCGAGATCGTTGCCGCCGACGTGAAGACCGGGCAGGTGAAGACGGTGGAAGGTCAATTCCTGAACGTCACCACCTCGTCCATGGGCGTGAAGGTGAACAACGCCAATGTGATCAAGACGGACGTCATGGCGTCGAATGGCGTCATCCACGTCATCGACACCGTGGTGCTCCCGAACTAACGAGGGTGTCTGCAGGCGCGAAGCCCTGGGCGACCGGGGTTACGCGCCGTTCAGACTGATCCGCGCGCGCTGTGTAGACATTCAACGAATGACAAATCGAATCAACAGGCGGTGACCAGCATGCGCGTCTTGATGACGGGGGCGACCGGTCTCATTGGCAAGGAACTGGGCAAGTTGCTGGCAGCTCGCGGTGACACGCTGGTGTGTCTGGTGCGCAACGCGCCCAGTGTCCGCTATCGATTGCCATTTCCGGCCACATGCTTCGAATGGGACCATCTACACGAGGTGCCGGTGGAGGCTCTGACCGGTGTCGATGCGATCGTCAACCTGGCCGGTGAACCTGTCGCCGAAAAACGTTGGTCGAACGCGCAAAAGGACTTGATCCGTGACACGCGCGTATTGGGAACACGGCGCCTCGTTCAGTCAGCGTTGAGTCTTGGCCCGCACGTCAAGGCGTTCGTGCACGGTTCCGCAATCGGATTCTACGGTGATCGTGGCGATGCGCCGCTTCATGCGAACAGCGCAAAGGGTACCGGCTTCCTTTCCGATGTGGTCGGCGCATGGGAGGCAGAACTTGGCCCTCTAACGCATCAGCGACCGGATGTGCGCGTATCGATTGTGAGGACGGGGATCGTCCTTGCACGCCAAGGGGGCGCGCTGGCAAAGATGTTGCCATTGTTCCGGGAGTCCGCTGCCGGAAGGCTGGGTTGCGGCAAGCAGTGGATGAGCTGGATTCACATCGACGACATCGCTGCGTTGTTTCTACACGCGCTGGATTCGCGGGCGAAGAACGTCCTGGAGGGAGTCAGCCCCCACCCGGTGACCAACCGCGAATTTACGAAATCTCTGTGCCGGTCGCTAGGCGTCCGGGAGAACGCCCCCGCCCCGTCTTTGGCGATCAGGGCACTCTACGGCGAAATGGGCGGAATCGTTCTGGAGAGCGCGAAGATCGAGCCGCGGCGGACACTTGCCTCGGGCTTTCGCTTTCGGTTCGAGTCCCTTGACCATGCCTTTGCCGACCTCCTGACGCCTCTTCAGGGGTCAACCCGGGAAAAGGTGTCGGAGCAGTGGGTGCCGCATGCGCCGGAGTCGATATGGCCGTATTTTTGCGATGAAAGGAATCTGGAGGAACTAACTCCCGATTTTCTCCATTTCAAAGTGCTGAGCAAGTCGACGCGGGAACTTGGCGAAGGCACGTTGATCGACTATCGGCTCAAGCTGAACGGCATTCCCATCGGTTGGCAGAGTCGGATCGAGAACTGGCAGCCTGCCCGGCGCTTTATCGACACGCAGGTGAAGGGGCCGTACTCGTACTGGCATCACGCGCACGAGTTCATTCCGTTGGCAAATGGAACACTGATGCGCGATGTCGTCCGCTACCGGTTGCCGTTTGGATGGTTGGGTTCGGTAGTGGCGGGCCGGAAAGTCGAGTCACGCGTCAATCAGATCTTTTCTCACCGTTCAACCAAGATTGCCGAGCGGTTTGCGGCGTGACCGGAAAGCGAAGCGATTTCGCGGCAACAGCTATTGCAGCGCCCGGCGGCTTTGCGCGCAAGCGGGCATTATTTCTCAATGTTCAAGGATTCCCATGGCCACGAGCTCTGCCCTATTGTTTCGTAGCGAAGAAAAGCGAAGCATCGTGCCGATGTCGGCACGCATTCGTGAGCGCCTGATACGCGCCAACCAGCGCTATCACGCGAACGACAACATTTCCGCCTACGTGATGGAGGGCGAAGTTGACGCACTCCGGGCCGAGGTCGAGGCGAAAATGGCCGAAGTCCTCGATTGCCTCGTGATCGACACCGAAAGTGATCACAACACGCAGGAAACCGCCCGGCGCGTCGCCAAGATGTTTCTGACCGAAGTCTTCAAGGGCCGCTATCAAGCGATGCCCGCCGTGACCGCGTTTCCGAATGTCGAACAGCTCAATGAATTGCTGGTCGTCGGTCCGATCACCGCCCGCAGCGCCTGTTCGCACCACCTCTGCCCGATTCTGGGCAAGGTATGGATCGGGATCATGCCCAATGAACATTCCAACCTGATCGGCCTGTCCAAGTACGCGCGCATTTGCGACTGGGTGATGAGTCGGCCGCAGATCCAGGAAGAGGCAGTGATGCAGCTGGCAAACGTACTCCAGGACACGGTCAAGCCGGATGGTTTGGCGATCGTCATCGAGGCCGACCACTTCTGCATGCACTGGCGTGGGGTGAAAGATGCCGATTCTCGTATGACCAACAGCGTGATGCGCGGCTCGTTCCTCAAGAATCCCGATCTGCGGCGCGAGTTTCTCTCGCTGCTGAGCAAGAAGAACGGCTGAACCCGACCGATCAACGGAGCCCGATGATGGCGCGTTTGTTACTTGCAGGCAGGGCGGTCGCCCATGGCTTGGCTTTACCGGCGTCCTGCCTGTGCTGGAGGTTCGTGCATGGTTACGTCCCGCCGCACGGTCGCCCGATGCAACGTATACAGCCCGTCAATGAAAGAGGCTGGAGCCACGCCATCGGCACGTGGCTTCTCTAGCCTTCCCCTCCAATACGAATATTCCCAATCGGACAAAGGATCACCGAATCACATGATGGCGGTGTGTACCAGGGTAGCTACAAGGGGATTGGGAAATTGGTCCATTGGTCAGCGCTGGCCGGTGCGTTTCGTTGCACGGGTCAACGCTGTCAATGCCGCCCACAGCTGCCGCCGTTCCTCCGGCGACCCCTCGGTTCCGGGAAAGACGTGGGTGATGTGCGGCTCGCGATCGAGCCAGAACCAGCCGCTCACTTGCGCTACCTCCGGCGCGGCCGCCAGCCAGGTGATCGTGTCCGCACCTTGTTCCGCGGTGCGCAGCAGGTGTCGGGTGATGGCGTGGAATTTTGGCAGCGAAGTCACCACACCCGGCGTATCCGCCCAACCGGGATGCATCGCGTGCACGACCGCGCCGCTGTCGCGCAGCCGTTCCGCCCACAGTTCGGTCAGGATCACCAGGGCACGCTTGGCGCGGGCATAGGCGTCGGCGCCGTTCCAGGGTTTCCTTTCGTATTGCAGGTCGTCGACGGCCGGGCCAGTTGAATACATGCCGCCGGAGGATACGTTGATGATCCTGGACGGCGCCGACTGTTCGAGGCGCGGCAGCAGCAGCTGGGTGAGCAGGAAGGGTGCCAGCAGGTTGGTCGCGACCGATGTCTCGTTGCCTTCGCTGGTCAGCGTGCGCTGGTTGAGCAGGATGCCGGCGTTGTTCACCAGGATGTTGATTTGCGGTTCGTCCGCGAGCAGCCGTTGCGCGAGCTTCCGCACGTCGGAGAGCAAGCTCAAGTCCGCCAGCGCGACCGCGATGTTTTCGTTGCTCGTCGCGGCGGTGATCTCCGCGCGGGCGATGTCGGCCTTTTCTCGATTGCGTCCCACCAGCACGACGCGCGCACCCAGCCCAGCCAGTTGCTGAGCGGCGGCGCGTCCCAAGCCCGACGTGGCGCCTGTGACCACCGCCGTGCGTCCGCGCAACGACACCGCCAGCGGCTTCCAGGCACGCTTGTGCCAGTAGTAGCCCAGGCGGGTGAATCCGATCAAGCCGGGAACGATCAGCCGGTCCTGCAAGTCCGTAAGAGCGCTCCGCGCCAGCGGGGGCGGATGTTCGGTGAGGGCCGACTGCAAACCCCGTACCGCGTTCTTCCCCACTTTGTCGAGCGTTCCCTTCATCAGCGGCTCGATACAGGCGATCGTACCCAGCAAGGAGATGTCCGCCGTGTAGGAAATGCGGGTGCCACCGGAAATCGCCGAGAACTGGATTTCGTCGAGCGCGTGGAGCGAATCGCTGTTGCCTTCCACTACGACACGGTGGGGCAGATCATAGACACGGACGACATAATCCATCGGAATTCTGCGCGGTCCGAACCTGAGCAGCACTTTGAACGTCGTGCCGATACCCACTGCGCCCGGGCTGACCTTGCGCGAGTCGGCAACGCCCGGGTCCCACTGTACGATATTGCTGAAATCGCTGGCATAGAAGAAGGCTTCTTCAACCGGGCGAGCGACTTCGATGGTTTCGTGCAGCCGTATCATGGCCGGACTGTGACAGACTTTGGTGACATTCGATAACCCGCATTCACTTCATGCCGAACCTATCCCCTGAACCGCGTCCACTCGTGCTGGTATTCGGCGCGAGTGGCTACATCGGTACCAACCTCGTCCCTGCGCTAATTGCGGCCGGTGCGCGCGTTCGCGCTGCGGCACGCAATCGTAGCGTATTGGAGGGGCGCGCGTGGAAGGATGTCGAGCTGGTCGAAGCCGACGCGCTTCTGCCCGATTCGCTGCCCGCGACGCTGGCCGGAGTCGATACGGCCTACTATCTCGT
>JBDTVU010000061.1:0-19290 GCA_040007035.1 Betaproteobacteria bacterium
TAGGTCCCTGTTACCGGGAATGGCGGCAGCGTCCACGTCGTCCCCGTCGCCGTCACGATCGTGCTGGTCCAGGTCGTGCCGTCCGGCTTGTACAAAACAACGTTCAGCCCCGGTGACCCGGTATTGAAGGTGAGGCCCGCAAATTCCAGCGCCGGACTCGCACCGACCGTGCCGCTCAACGCCAAACGCAGGTTCTGTCCGGCACGCGATGTAGTCGCCGTGTACGCGGTCCCCACCGTCAACGTCCCGGCAAGATCGCTCGACAACCATGCCTGCACGCTCCCCGTCGCGGTACCGACCGGCTGAACCGACACGCTATAGGTCCCGGTCACCGGCGAGTTGCTCAGGTTCAGCGCACAATTGTTTCCGTTCGTGTAGCAGTAGTCCGTCAGCCATGACGAGCCGTCCGGCTTGAACACCGTAACGTTGGCGTAGGTTCCCGCCGACAGCGACAGCCCGGTAAACCCCAAGCCCAGGTTCTGCCCCGCCGTCGCCGAAAAACCGAAACGCGCGGGTTGGGTAGAGGTATTCATCGCCGCAACCACACCCGGGCCGTCAATACTCAACGGAGCCGGCGTTTCACCTCGAAGCGAGAAGCTCGTGTTTGCGCCACTCGGCGTAAAGACGACCGTATAGGTCCCGGTCGCCGGAAGTTGGGGAAGAAGTGCCCACGGCTGCGCCGTAGAAACACTACCGGACGCGATCTGGGTATTTCCGACGCCATAAAGCGCATAACTCATCGCGCCGCCGCCCAGGACCAACGAATTCAGTGAAAGTGTAATCACCGACCCTTGGCTGCCATCGAACACAATCATCGCTTGCTTGCCGGCTGGGGCGATAGAAACCGGCAAGGCCGCCCCATTGATCACGATGCGGCCAGCAAAGACCACGTTGCTGGCATTCACGGTGGCCGGAGTAACAAAAAACTCGGTGGCGCTCGTCACCTGTACACCGAAAACGGCAAGCCCGATCTTTCCGGTGGATGCGCCGGTTGGGACGGATGTCGCAATGGAAGTCGGCGTCACCGATGCGACAGCGGCCGTGGTAGCGCCAAAACTCACGCGGTCGTTGATCGGCAATGGGTCGAAGCCGGTCCCACTTATCGCGACAGCCGCACCCACGCCGCCAATGGTCGGCGAGAATGACGTGATCGCGGGCCCCGTGGTGATGACTTCAAACTTGCGCGAACTGGAGACCGTCGACGTACCGTTGCTGACGCTGACCGGGCCGGTGGTCGCGCCGCTTGGCACGATGACCACCAGCTGGGTCGTCGTCGCCGAGTACACAGTCGCGGCAACGCCATTGAACTGCACGACGTTCGAAGTGGGTACGGGATTGAATCCCGTACCGTAGAGCGTCACCATTAATCCCGGCGGACCCGCAACCGGGAAGAACTGCGTCAGCGCCAACTCCCCTGGCGCAAGCCTGCGTATCTGGACGACATTGCCGACGTCGTCGTAGATATACTGAACTTGGGCCGTAGCGCTGTCGTAGGCACCCAACGCAAGACAGCCAATCAGGATCAGCGTTGTTGCGCGCGGGATGGGTGATGATCGCTGATGTCCGCGGCAGCGAATTGTCAAAGCTGCCGGGAGGAGTCGGTCGTGCGCTGCACGACATAGAGCAGCAAAGCCGCGCCTAAACGCTCGGATTGCAGTCAACTTCGCCTCCCCTTGGCGGCCGCCGCACACATCTGCGACTACGCGGCGCCACCCCTTACGGGTTCGGTCCCTCGGCGCATCGTCAGTTGCGACTCTTGACAGACGTGGGCGATACGATGTTGTAGATATTAAATATGCTCGCCAAGCCCTCATCATTTCTTGCGCCACGTCAAATCTGAGCGCAGTGGTGTCCCGCGAGGGTGCACCCCGGGTGCCATTGGTGCGGCAATACGTCTCGATCTGCCTACATCCGGCACCCGCTCGTGCGGCGGGCGGTCACCCGCACCTGGGTTCAGAATGTTTTGGCGATGGCGCGACCCGGTCTCCGACGCGGGCCTGCGCAGGGAGTGCTATTGCGCCGCGCACATGATCGCAAGATCGGGGCCGTAGCCCTCAGCAACGTACCCCTTCGCCAGCATCTGATCGCGAAGAGCCTTGCTGGTCGTGTACCGGTGATTGGAGTCGGTACGTCCGTTCCAGACGCGGTAGACGGGGATGGTGCCCGGCGCACAATTGCCGGTCGTCGCATCCGGCAGCGCGATGTAGAACAGGTTCGACCGTAAGCTTCCCCAATCCGTGGACAATAGGAGCTGAATTTTTCTGCTAGGTAATGTAGTCGGTATCGATGGCCTAGCGTGCACCGCGCTTGACGCGCGACGGAGTATTCAGCGCCGCCCAGTTGGGAGGGATACGCGAGTAGCTACCGCGGTCTGATGCGCCGTGAGCGCCGGTCAGCCCGAGCTGCTGGTCGACATAGGCACGCGACAGAATCGGCCTGTCCGCAGCATTGACGATGAAGGTCCAACCGATGTTCCGTAATCGGGCGGCCTGCCGACTGTACCGCCTGTAGCCCGTCAACTCGACGAGCTCTTCTTCCGACAAAAACACAGGAATCGGTGGGGGAACATTTGCGGATGTCATCGTGCCGGGACTCCTTGCTGGGCGCAGAAACCGACGAATTGCCGTGGGCACGGGAGTAAATGAGGGCTGGTGTCTTCTATTGGAGTGAAGCAATCAACATTTGCCAGTAGTGCTCAGCCGCCTGCTCCATGGACAGCTTCTCGTCGCGGCTCGGTTGAAAAGACAGCCCGAGTGGCTTCAGAAACAGCGTCTGATCGTCGTGTTCGACAGAAAGCATTTCGTTATAGCTGTTACCGCGGGACGACACATTGTGGGAGTAGGTGATACCGCCGTGCCGGAAGCCCCCGCCGAATCCTACCGAACATTCGGCTTTCCGGGTTCCGTCACGATAAATGGATGCGGTAAAGGTGTTGGCATCGATGCGGCGGTAGCGACATTCGATATCAGAATGACGGGCTTGCAACTCCTGCAGGGATCCCTCGAAGAACTGAGCGACGAACTCGAACGACTCGTGCAGAAACGTGTCTTTGTCGGAATCGGTGAACGCTCTGCGCAATCGCAGGTTGCTCGACCGGGGGAGCGATCGGCTGACCGGCATTGCCGCCGGCCCTGGCGGGACCGCCGGGGCAGCCGAATGCGCTTTGCCCGTTTCGCTTCTGCCCAGGATGACGTCCCGCACGCCTTGCGCGACTCCCGTATACGCTTCGTCGAAGTTCGGCCACGTCGTAATTGGTTTGCCATCAAGGGGCAGCGCGAGAAGATGGCCAAGCTTCGTAGTTTTCCAATCGCACGGGCGCACGATGACCGGTATCACTGTCGCCTCACCCGTGATGTGTCGTTCCAAGGCGCGCTGCATCTCTATACCGTAGCAGTAACGCGAGGACAGAAAGCTCGAACTGACGAGCAAGAGAATGACGTCCGCTCGCTCGAGTTGCGAATCAATTTCTTTGTCGACGTCGGCACCGGCAAGAATGCGCCGGTCGTGCCATGACTCCACGAGGCCCTGATGCTTGAGCGACGCCAGATGTTTTTCCAGCTGGTCGCGGTATTGCTCGTCATCATGCGAGTAGGAGAAGAATACTGACGCCATACTTTTTCCATCCCGTTCAAATCGCCGTTGCAGCACGGCATCTTTCCTGGCAAAACTGACAGGCGATGAGCCGCGCGTACATCGGCTTGGGCCAATATGTCCTCGCGGGCACACCTGTGATAGGCCGGCCATGTGCGAAGCGCACCGCGTGGCTGCGTCACGCAACTCCGGGGCCTTCGACACGTTAGGAAGCGATCGTGGCGCGGCGCGATAGCAACGGGACGATATGGTTAGTCTAGCGCATCCATGCAAGCGATACTCTGCGGACGGTCGTCGTGCGCGTACCAAGTCAATAATTGCCCCGTTCGAATGGCACTCACCGTACAGCGATCGGACCTGACCGGGGCAGCGTGCGCCCGCATCGAGGAGGACTGAGCAATGATTCTTGACGACAAGGCGCTGGCATTGCGGCTGTCAAATCGGCCCGAATTTCTGCTCCGGCTCGTGGAGTTCTTGCAAACCTACGACGTATCAGCCAAAGCTGCACTGGTGATCCAAGCCCGCCCGGCGCCGGACAGCACCAGCGGCGCTGTCGATATCGACGACGCTCGCCTGCAAAAGCGCTTCCTCGCTGGTGCAGAGGCGGCGGACCCGTGGTGGCAAGGATTCCACTCCATGATCCGGGCGAAACCCACATTCCACGGCATTGCCAGCCTCCCGGCTCACGAGCAGCCCGCTTGGGCGAGCGAAGTCCATCGTGATGGCCACTTTATCGCCGGCGTATGGAAATTTCCCGACTTGCCGTCTGGACGGGGCGCTGAGGTGAAGGTTATCCCTGCATTCTATGTCGACATGTTCACGGACTTTTTCAAGCTGGTGGCGTCGACGCTGCAACTCTCTGACGGTACCGCCCCGTACGAAGCAACGGCGACGCTTGTGCAGGCCCCTGAGTTGCACTTTGCTCAGCAGACGCAGTTCAACAACAACTACGCAGTCAGTGCCAAACCATTGACCATCGACAATTTGCAGTGGCCGGTTTCGACAGCTGAAGTGGGAACGCCACACTGGGCCGCTCTGGCCACGCGAATGGGCAAGGCACTGACTGGAGCATACGGTGCTTCACCACCTCGGATGTCATAAGTGACTACGCACGCAACGTCCGTCCGCGATCGAGCCTCCCAGGCGTAGTTGACCGCCTGTCGTCGACCTCAGGCGGTGGTTCCGATAGTCTTCCGATGGAACATGGATAAAGGCTTCCATCCGGACGTCTGAATTGGAAAGTCGAACCAGGCCCGCATCGTTATGCGGAAATCCGCAATCGTACGCAACGTTTGGAAGTACGGATTTGTCCCGGGCGCCCTTCCCACCACCAGGAAACCTCCAAGGCTCCGAGCAATCGAGGCCTTCTGCTTTTCCCGGCCCGCGCGAGTTTGAAGTGGCCCGCAACATCGTGGCGACCGCTCCCGGACTTCGTCGCGCGGTGCATGCAAGGTCCTCCCAGGCCCCCTCGACCGCGATTCCGCCGACGCGACCGGCAGATCGTTTCATCGCTACTGCGGCGCGCACATCGACACAGAGCTAGGTCCATATCCCTCGGAAACATAGCCCTTCGCCAGCATCTGGTTTCGTATCATCGTGCTCGTCGTGTAGCGATGATTGGTATCGGCACGTTTGTTCCAAAGTCGATAGACCGGCAGAGTGCCCGCCGGGCATGCGCCGGTGTTGAGGTCCGGCAAGTTGATGTAGAAGACGGCGGGCGCCTCATAGGTGAACATCGGGAACAACGTCTGCACTGCCGCGCATTCTTCCGGCGACGCCGAGAAATAGTGCGAGTCGCCCGGTGGCGGAATGTAGAAGCGACACACCGGGTTGGCGCCCGCGGTGGCGACTGCGTAGCCGTCGAACGATTGCCCGGTCCGCGACCACCCCGGGAATTTTCCCGAATCGAGCGCGTCGATATCCGGCTGCAGCGAGCTGATGAAGTAATGATCGCGCGCCGCGTTGTAGAACTCGATGACCGAGGCTGTCGTCTGGTTGGCGAGCCGAAGCGACTCTTTCACCGCGTAGTAGGCGTTGACGATGCCCGCGCCGCAGGCCTCCGTCGTCCTGCAGGTCGACGTCGGCGCGAAGTAGGACGAGGTGTCGGCCATGATCGTCTTGATCTGCGCCGGCGTCAGGGCCGGGTTGACGGAGAGCATCAACGAGGCGACGCCCGAAACGTGCGGCGCGGCCTGGCTGGTACCGTTGTAGGCTCCGTAGGTGGAGTACTCCGGCACCGTCGCGCCGCTGTTGAGCGTGGACCAGATACCGTAGACCTTTCCGTATCGGCTTTGATCGCCGCCGGGTGCCGCAATGTCGACGCTCACGCTGTAGTTGCTGTAGCTCGCCAGATAGCCGTAGGGGTCGGTCGCGGCGACGGTGCTCAGGCCGTAGCAATTGGCGGGATGCTGGCTTTCGATGTCCACGCTGTCGTTGCCCGCCGAAACCGCGATAAACGTGCCACGCGCCAGGACAGCGTCGACGACCGACTGATAATGATCGTCACATGGGCCTTTGCCGCCGAGGCTCATGTTGATCACCTTGGCCGGAGTCGGATTGTCCGGAACGCCCGGCACCGGCAACCCCGCCGCCCAGGCCATGCCCTCGAGAATATCGCTGGAGTAGCCCCCGCAGGTGCCGAGCACGCGCACCGGAAGTATCGACGCATACCAGTTGATTCCGGCGATGCCTTCGCTGTTGTCGCCGGTTGCCGCAATGATTCCGCTGACATGGGTTCCGTGCCAATCGCTGTCTGTAGCGGCCTTCCCGGCACCGCACTCGTCGGCGTCGGTCCAGTTTCCAGGGTCGATCCCGCTTGCATGCCGGCCCAACCCATCGTGCGAACTGGCCGGGTCGCTGATGAAGTCATATCCGTCCAGCAGACGGCTCGAGAACTCGCCGTGCGGCCGCACTCCGGTATCGACGACGGCAACGACGAGCTCGGATCCCACGGTGATGTCCCACGCGGCCGGCGCATCGATGCCGTAGTAGGAGGTCGTCAGAGGATCCGCCATGTCACGCTGGTGTCCGTCCTGGAAATACGCGTCGTTCGGAAAGTAGCTGTGGTTCGTGGCCGGGTAATCGGGAGCGGCATTCCGAATGCCCGGAGTGGATTCCAGTTTGGCCGTCAGCTCTTCCGCGCGGCTCCGACTGACCGCCGACGGCATCTCGACGATCCAGGCGCCGCCGACAGTCGGGCGGAGGACCCGCATGGAGACTCCGGCGCCGGCGGAAAGCAGGCGGTCCCACTCCTCGCCCAAGCGCTGGTTCTGGCGAGCGAGGTCGCCGGTGGCGGGATCGGTGAAGGTCACAATGAACCGGCGCACGACAGCCCCGTCGTCGGGCGTCGCGGCCGCGGCTTTCCGGGCCGTGGATCCCGCGTGCTCACTCCGGTCCAGCTCGGCCCACAGGACACCCGGCTGCATGCGCAGGATGTTTACCAAGCGTTTTGCTTCGACGGCGCTCACGGGATCGGCGAGCGTCAGGATCTGATCGCCCGCGCGGGTCGGGGCAGCTACGCCAACCTGCCGGCCCAGTGCGAATTGCAACTTGGCCAGCAGCGGATCCCCGAGCACCTCGCCCGGGGCGGGATGCACTCCCGGACGGAAGCGGACGACCAGTCGCGAGACCGTCGTCGTTTGGCTGGTTGCGACCAAGGAATCCGGGGCGGCCCCGCCTTCCGCAATCGGGGATGCAACCAGCACCAGCGGCCACATCAACATCGCGGAGAGCTGCACCAGCGCGCCGAAACTCCGGCACATCGAACGGTTCGCGTGAGATTTGCCCATCTCCTCCTCCACTGATCTGCCAAGATTCCATGGTACCCGTTCGCAGGCCCGGTCGCTTGCCGTTCCGCAGGGTCCGGCGCATGGATGCCGAGCACTGCGGCAAGCGGGCAAGCGGGAGTCTACGTAGCCAAAGTGCTGAACGGTACCAAGCCCGCAACGCCGGCGTGACGTCGTTCAGCGTCCGGTCGCGCGCAGTGTCTTCTCGATGCGCCGATCCGGCACCAGCCACATCAGCGCGACGATCACGTAGATCGCCTGCGCCAGCCATTGGCTGAGGAAGGCGAGCGGAATCGCCACCGCGTAGAGCACGATCGAGGCGCGGCCCTTGACGTCGCTGCCAATCGCCGTCGCCAGCACCGAGGTCGCCCCCTCCGCTGCGATCAGCACCTGCGCGAGGATCAGGTACGCGGTGCCGGCCAGCAGCAGGACGACGCCGTACAGCGCCGTCGGCATCGCGGCAAAGTGGTTCTCCCCCATCCAGCCGGTGACGAACAGGAACAGCGACAACCAGAACAGCAGGTGCAGGTTGGCCCAGAGCACGCCGCCGGTAACACCGCGCGCCGCGTGCAGCAGGTGATGGTGATTGTTCCAGTAGATGCCGACATAGACGAAGCTCAGCACGTAGCTGAAGAACACGGGCAGCAGCGGCAGCAGCGCGTCGATGCCCTCGCCGTGCGGCACCTTCATCTCCAGCACCATGATGGTGATGATGATCGCGAGCACGCCGTCGCTGAACGCTTCGAGCCGGGCCTTGTTCATGGCGCGTCCCTTCGGCCCCCGGGGTGGGCGGCACCGCGGCGCACGGCCTTCTCGATCCGCTCCGCCAGATCCGCGCGCTGCACCGGGTCCGGCACGCGGCTGCGTGGATCGTCGGCCGGATCGCCAGCGGCGAGCGCCGCGAGGTTTGCGTCCATCCGTGCGTGTTCCTGCGCACGCGCTTCGGCGGCGCGGCCGACGATCCACAGCGCCCGCGTCTCGCGCCGCGCGACGTCTTCGTCGTCGGGGAAGCGCGCCTTCGCCGCCTTCGCCGCCGCCATTGCCTCGGCAAAGTGGCCGGCGCGGACCAGCGCGTCGACGAGGCGCAGATGCGCGACGACGTTCGGCGGGTCGAGTTCCTGCGCCTTCTGCGCCGCGGCGACGCTGTCGGCGAAGCGTCCCGCCCGTTGCTCCAGATGCGACGACTGGATGCGGAACCACGGGTGCGCAGGATCCTGCTCGATCGCTCTCGCC
This sequence comes from Betaproteobacteria bacterium, assembly GCA_040007035.1. Lineage (GTDB taxonomy): Bacteria > Pseudomonadota > Gammaproteobacteria > Burkholderiales > Casimicrobiaceae > CAIWHR01. Next base: position 8,610 of record JBDTVU010000061.1, read on the forward strand.
AGATGCTGCCGCGACTCGTCGAGGCGGCCGCCGAACTGGCACACCGACGCGAGCTGCGCCCAGAAGTGCGGTTTCGTCGGCCCGAGTGCAATGCCGCGCAGGATGAAGATCTCGGCTTCGTCGAGCCGGCGCTGATGCAATCGGCAGGTGCCCAGCCGGACGTGATGTTCGCCGACGCCGGGCTCGCGGCCGACGCATGCGCGCGCGAGCTGATCGGCGCGATCGAGGTCGCGCCGCGCGATCGCCGCATCGGCCTCGCGCGCGAGCGTCGCGATCGGCACCGCGGCCGCGGCGTCCTGCGCCTCGTTGGCCGCGGCGGGCATCGCCTCACTGGCCGACGCCTCCGCCAAACTCGCCGGCGGCGCGTTCACCGCCGCGACGCACTCGGCCCACAGCGCGTCGAGTGAGGCGCGCAGCGCCGGCGGTATCCAGTCCGGGATCCGCGTCGCGCGATCGGCGAGGCTGCGCTCGACCCCGAGCGCGGCGGCATCCGGCGGCGCGAGCCCCGGCACCGCGGCGAGGATCGCGCGCAACGCCGCCGGATCCGTCGCCGCATCTTGCATCAACAGCCGTACGCGCGACGGATGCCGCTTCGCGTGGTCGAGCAGCGCCCGCGTATGGACGAGCCACGATTCGAGCGCGCGTGTCGGCTGCGTCCAGAACACGAGGCTGGTGCGCGCCTCGCCGGGCGCCAGCGCGATCGCGATGCCACCGCGGTCGCGCAGCGAATCGAGGCATGGCGCCCAGTGCCGCAGCACGCCCAGCACGAGCACGTCGGGCAGGATCGCCCGCCACGCATCGAGGAACAGGCACACGCGCGGATCCTTGAAGCCCCACGCCGGGCCGCGCGCGTCGCGGTCGGCGGCGAGCGCGCGCAACGCGGCGACGAATCGGGGGCGCACCGTCGGCAGCGCGCCCGCGTGCAGCCAGTCGCTGCCCGCGTCCTGCAGGATCGCGTCGTGCAGCTCGACGACGTCCCAATCCTCGAAATGACCGGTCGCGTTCGACGCGAGCGCGGGGATCAGCACCGGGCCGAGGTCGACGCCGCAGCGGCCGAGCGCCTGCGCGACCATCGACGTGCCGGAGCGATGGAAGCCGGCGACGATGTAGCGGTGGCGGGCGGTCACGTGGGGTCGGTGCGGGAGGGCGGTCGGCGGGTAACCGGCGCTCCGGTGCAGACTACCGGACGGCCTTCGCGGCAGCAACCGGTGTCCGGCATCGGCGATCGCGTGGCTGCCGTGACCGATTCCGCGCGGCGGGGGTATTCTTGTCGGCGCACGCAACGATCCACCCCACGCCGACGCCATGGAACACGATCTCCCGTTTCTCTGTCTGACCGAGCTGTCGCAGCAACTCGCTGCCGGCAGGACGACATCGCGGCGCATCGTCGCCGACTGTCTCGCCCGCATCGTCGCGCAGGACGACAAGCTGCACGCCTTCATCGACGTCTATGCGGACGACGCGATTGCCGCCGCCGAGGCGGCCGACCTCGAGCGCGCGGCCGGCTTCGTCCGCGGCCCGCTGCACGGGCTGCCGATCGCGCTCAAGGATCTGCTGCACATCGAGGGCCGGCAGACGACGGCGGGTTCGAAGAGCTGGCTCGGGCAGCGCTCCAAACGCACGGCGACCTGCGTGTCGCGTCTGGTTGCGGCGGGGATGATTCCGCTCGGCAAGACGCACATGGTCGAGTTCGCGTTCGGCACGTGGGGCCTGAACCGCCCGCTCGGCGCGCCGTGGAATCCGTGGGACCTGACGACGCATCGCGTTGCCGGCGGATCGTCGTCAGGCTCGGCCGTCGCGGTGGCGGCCGGCATGGCGCCCGCGGCGATCGGTTCCGACACCGGCGGCTCGGTGCGCATTCCCGCCTCGCTCAACGGGCTCACCGGCCTGAAGCTTACCTGCGGTCTCGTCAGCCTCGCTGGCGTCGTGCCGCTGTCGACGACGCTCGACTCGATCGGCCCGCTGACCCGGACGATCGACGATGCGGCACTGCTGGTGGCGGCGATGGCCGGTCCCGATCCCGACGACGCGGCCACGCTCGCCGTGCCGCAGATTGATCTCGTGGCAGCGCTTTCGGGCGACGCCGACATTCGCGGCATGCGGATCACCTGTCTCGCCGCGGAGCAGTTGCCGGCCAACGCCGATCCCGACGTGCTGCGCGTGCGCGCCGAGACGATCGACGTGCTGCGCGGACTGGGTGCGCTGGTCGACGAGGCGCCGATCCCGTTCGAGTTCGCGGAGCTCGGCCCGAAGAACGGCCGGCTGATCGCGATCGAGGCGTACGCGTTTCACCGCGCGTACATCGAGGATCCCGCGCTCGACATCGATCCGGCGGTGCGCGGGCGGATCGTCGGCGGCAAGGGTGCGACAGCGGTGGAGTATCTCGACGCTCTGTCCGAGCGCGACCGTGCCGCCGCGGCATTCGCCGACTGGATGCGCGGACGTGATCTGCTGCTGACGCCGATGCTGCCGATTGCGGCGATTCCGGTCGCTGCCGCCGACGAGGCGACCGCGCCGCTGGCGACGTTCTCGCGCGCGGTCAACTATCTCAAAGGATGCGCGGTTTCGCTGCCGGCCGGGCTGTCAGGTGCAGGGCTGCCGATCGGCATGCAGCTCGTGGGCGCGGCATTCGCCGACGCGTCGCTGGTACGCGCCGGACGCGCGTTCCAGCGCGCGACCGACTGGCACCGGCGGCGGCCGGATTTGAGCGCGTTGAGGCGCGAAGCGATCGACTGACGCGCTGCGGATTCAGAAGTTGCGGCGGCCGCCGGGCGCGGCGAGCCAGAGATTGCGTCGGGCGCGCTCGTCGTGCGCATGCGCCTCGCGCAGCGCGTCGGCGCGTTCGCGAGCGGCGTCGGCGGATTGCGCCACCGCCGGTTCCGGGCCGGCGGCTGCCGGCGCCTGCGGCGCGAAATTGCGCGCGGCCAGCAGCGGCCTCAGCAGCACGGCGATCGCGTTAGTGGTGTCCATGGTCCACCGGGGGAAAGGCATACGCCATGTGGCCGAACGCGCGGCCGACGCGGCTTGCCGCTTCCGCGAGCTGCTTTGCGAACTGCGCCTGCAGGCTCGCCGCGTTGGTCAGCGCATCGCGGACGGCGCCCTCGGGCAGCATCTGCTCGCTGGTATCGGCGAGGGTCTTCGATTGCGCGTTGGCAAGGTGTGCCAGCACATGGGCAAAGGCGACCTCGAAGGTCAGCGCCTGGTTGGCGTTGAACGCAAGCACGGCCCAGGCGGCATCGGCCGAGAACGGGGCAGGCAGGTCGGGGGTGAGTGGCCACTTCTCGGCCCACTCGCTTGCCAGCGCTTCCCAAGGGTACGGGGTGGCGCCGCCGACCCCGCCCAGCTCCGGTTGGGGCTGTGGTTTCATCGGTGACTCCGTGGCAGAAATGATGCAGTGCAACATAAGTGAGTCGGCCCGGAATTGCAAGCTCGCCACCGGGCTCAACCCGCGCTTCCGGGCGCCAAGCGCCCAGAATGATCAATCCAAGTCATTGATTAGTATTGTTTGATGGCGGAGCAGACCGCCTGTCCGAAACCCGGACGGCGCCACTCGCTTTCTATCAAACGTTTGAATATCGGCCGCGGATGACCGTGGAAAGTAGGGTCAGACTCGACTTTTCGGGGGGGTAATGGAGCGGGGTAATGGGGTCAGTGTAAGTTATCAAAACGGATAACTTACACTGACCCATTACTTCAGCGCGCGACGCGCAGCGCCATTTCGGCCGCGAGCAGCACGGCTGCCCGGGTCGCGCCGAGGTTGGCGATCCCCTTGCCGGCGATTTCGTACGCGGTGCCGTGGGCCGGCGTGCAGATGGGAAACGGGAAGCCGCCGAGCACCGTCACGCCGCGGTCGAAACCCATCAGCTTCATCGCGATCTGCCCTTGGTCGTGATACATCGTGAGCACCGCGTCGAAATCGCCACGCTGCGCGCGGACGAACACGGTATCCGCCGGAAACGGGCCTTCGGCCGGCACGCCGCGGGCGCGGGCGCGCTCGATCGCCGGCGCGATGACGTCGATTTCCTCGCGGCCGAAGTTGCCGCCATCGCCGGCATGCGGGTTGAGGCCCGCGACGGCGATGCGGGGCGGCTCGAAGCCGGCCGCGCGCAGCGATGCCGCGGTCAGCTCCAGCGCGTCGACGACGGCGTCGATGGTGAGCATCGACGCGACCTTCGACAGCGGCACGTGCGAGGTGACGCGCGCGTTCCACAGCCGGTCGAGGACATTGAATTCGGTCGCCGGCCCGGAGACGCCGAGCACGCCGGCGGTGAAGCGGATCTCGTCGTCGTAGGACGGCAGCGCCATCCGCATCGACTGCTTGTTGAACGGCGTGAAGCACACCGCCTGCGCGCGGCCCGCCGCGACCATCTGCAGCGCGTGACCGTAGTTGGCGAGCGCGAACTGCCCGCCCTCGCGCGACGCAACGCCGCGCCGGACGGTCGCCGGATCGAGGTGGGCGAGATCGACGAACGCCGGTCGGCCGGCGTCCGCCGGCAGCGGATCGTGCGCACCGACCATGTCGACGTCGACCGCGACGCCGGCGACCTTCGCACCTTCGTCGAACATCCGCCGGTCGCCGACGATGACGATGTGCGCCGCCGCGCGCGCCTCGGCCAGCGCCGCGATCTTCGCCGTCAGCTCGGGACTGATGCCCGCCGGGTCGCCCATCGCCAGCGCGATCACGGGGCGCGGCCGATTCGTGTCGTTCACAGTCTTCTCCGTCATTTTCCGGGCGTCAGCTCACGGCCCCACGGCGAGCCGCGGAAGCCAGGTCGTGAGGTCGGGGATGTAGGTAATGAGCAACAGCGTGATCGTGAGTGGCAGGTAGTACGGCACCATTTCCTTCAGCACTTCCTTCATCGTGACCTTCGCGATGTCGGCGACGAGGTACAGCGCGAGCCCCATCGGCGGCGTCAGCAGCCCGATCATCAGGTTGAACACGACGACCATGCCGAGATGGACCGGGTCGACGCCGGCGGCCACCAGCGGCTTGGCGATGATCGGCGCGATGACGAGGATCGCCGTCGTGCTGTCGAGGAACATGCCGACGACGATCAGCAGCACGTTGACGATCAGCAGCAGCACGTACGGGTTGGTCGAGATCGTCAGCATGATGCCGGTGAGCTTCTGCGGCACCTGCTCGACCGACAGGATCCAACCGAACAGCGCCGCAACGGCGACGATCAGCAGGATGCCGGCCGACGCGCGGATCGTCTCGAATCCGGCGTCGAGGATCCCCCGCCACGTCAGCTCGCGGTAGAACAGGCTGCTGATCAACATCGCGTAGAACACCGTCACCGCCGCGATTTCGGTCGGCGTGAAGAAGCCGGCCAGCATCCCTGCGATCAGGATCAGCGGCGCGACGATCGCCGGGAACGCCGGCTTGAAGTCGCGCCACAGCTCGCCGCGTGTAGGCCAGCGCTCGGCGCGCGGATAGCCACGGCGGATGGCAAGCCAACCCGTCATCAGCATCAGCATCAGCACGCAGAGCAGGCCCGGCAGGATGCCGCCGAGCAGGAGCTGGATCACCGACACGCCGGTGACGGTGCCGTAGATGATGAGCGGGATCGACGGCGGAAAGATCGGCCCGACGATCGCCGACGAGCTCGTCACCGCCGCAGCGAACGGCGCAGTGAAGCCCTTGCCGCGCATCGCGTCGATCTCGATTCGGCCGATCCCGCCGATGTCGGCCAGCGCCGAACCCGACATCCCGGCGAAGATCAGGCTGCCGAAGATGTTGACCTGCGCGAGCCCGCCCGGCATCCGGCCGCACGCGGTGTCGGCGAACTTGTAGATGTAGCGCGAGATGCCGGCGCTGTTCATCAGGCTGCCGACGAACAGGAACACCGGCACCGCGACCAGCGGGAACGAATCCAGCGCGTAGAGCGTCCGCTGCGCGACGAGGTCGATCGGCAGCCCGTTGGCGAACACGTACACGATGCACGGGATCCCGATCGCCAGCACGACCGGGAACCCGAGCACGAACAGCACAAGGAACGCGAGAATGACGACGAAGCCTTCCACCGCGCGCGCCTAGGTCAGCACCGTGTGCTTGTCTTCGGGCCGGCGCCGGCGCAGCGTGTGGACGAACATCATCGCCGTCTCCAGCGCGAGTAGCAGCGAGCCGACGGCGAGCGGCCCCATGAACAGCCAGAACGGCATTTCGAGCGTCGCCGTCTGGTTCTGCAGGTTGTTGCCGATCGTCACCACGCCGGCGACGAACATCACGCCGAACATCGCGATCCCCGCGACCTCGATGCCGAGCTGCAGGAACCACCGCGGCTTCGGCGGCAGCAACCCCTGGAACTCCTCCATCCGGATCTGCCCGCCCTCCGCGGTCACGTACGACGCGGCGACGAACGACAGGCAGATCAGGAAATAGCGGGCCAACTCCTCGGCGCCCGCCATCGGCACGTTGAAGATGCCGCGCATCGCGATCTGCGCCAGCGGCGTGACGACGAGCAGCGCGAGCAGCGCGAGGCTCGTCCAGCGCACCGCGGCGCGGATGGCGGTCAGCAGCGTTCGCATGGCGGGCGTGTCGACGGAGCGCGCCGTTACGCCGTCACTGGACCGCGCGGATCTGCTCGATGTAGCCGGTCCACTCCGGGAAGTCCTTGTTGACCTGCGCGAGCACGGCCTTGCGGAACGCCTCGACGTCGAGCCCGTCCTTTTCCTCGACGAAGACCATGCCCTTGTCTTCGAGGTCCTTGCGGTACTTCGCGGACGTGTCGCGGTCCCAGGCGAGCGTCTTCTGGCCGACCTCGATCATCGTGTCCTCCATGATCTTGCGGTCGGCGGCCGGGATGCTCTGGTAGACCTTCTCGTTGATGAAGACCGAGAGCACCGACTGCATGTGGTTGGTCATCATCACGTACTTCTGCACCTCGTAGAGCTTGAGGTTGTAGATGTTCGGCAGCGGATTCTCCTGCCCGACGACGAGCCCGGTGGCGAGCGCGGTCGCAAGCTCGGACACCTCGACCGGCGTGGCGACCGCGCCCATGCCAGTCAGCATCGACGACCAGAGCTTGATCGGCACGCCGCGGTACTTCTTGCCCGCCATGTCCTTGGGCGAGAGCACCTTCTCCTTGCTCGTCAGCTCGCGCGTACCCTGGAAGAGCGCCGCGACGATCCGCATGTTGCCTTTCTCGATCAGCTGCTGGTTGATCTTCTGCAGCGCTGGCGACAGGCGCGGGTCGGTCGCCCGCATCGCGTGCCCGGGATCGCGGTACATGAACGGCGTGTTGAACACCGCGGTGTCCGAGACGATCTTGCCCAGCGATGCGAAGTCATGATGGCCCATCGAGATCGCGCCGGACTTCACGCCGTCGACGAGCTCGCCGACGCCGCCCAGTTGCGAGTTCGGGAACACCTGGATCTCGATGCGGCCGTTGGTCCTCTCCTTGACCAGCTTCGCGACCTCGTCGGCATACAGCGTCTGCGGCGCGTTGGCGACGCCGACGTGTGCATAACGCAGCTTGACCTGCGCGTGGACCGGCGCGGCGACGAGCGCCGCCAGCACGGCCGTGATTGCGAGCATGGGGGTAAACCGGGTCTTCATCGCGTCTCCTCCTTCGTGGTCCGGGCGTGAAGCCCGTATTGTCGTCCGTGGCGCGGCGGTCAGCCCGGCGCGTCGCGTTCGTAGAGCTTCAGGATCGCCGCCGTGTCGAGCTCGGCGTATCCGAGATGGATCAGCATCCGGTACAGCGACAGCGCCTCGCCCGTCATCGGCACCGGCGCCTTCAGCCCGCCGGCGAATTCGTTGACCATCTCGAGGTCCTTCAGCAGTTGCCGCGCGTAACCCTGCGGCGCGAAGTTGCGCGCGGCCATCCGCGGATAGAGCTTCTGCAGCAGCGTGCCGTCGGCGTGGCCGCCGGCGAGGCATTCGGGAACGCGCGCGGCGTCGATGCCCGCCGCTTCGGCGAGGACCAGCGCCTCGGCCATCACCGCGTGGCCGCAGCCGACGATGAGCTGGTTGATCATCTTGGCGACCAGCCCGGCGCCGGAGGGCCCCATGTGCGTGGAGCGCGCCGAGACATCGGCAAAAAGCGGCGCGACGCGCGCGACGTCGGCTGCGTCACCGCCGGTCATCACCGTCAGCGTACCCGTCCCCGCTGCCGGCGGTCCACCCGACACCGGTGCGTCGATCCAGCCGCAGCCTGTTTCCTCGCGCAGCCGCGCGGCGAACGCCCGCCCGCGATCGACCTTCACCGTCGAGAAATCGACGACGAGCTGCGGCGGCCGGACCGCGCTCGCGACGCCGTTCGCGCCGAACACCGCGACCTCGACCGCGTCGGTCGTCGGAAGATTGAGCAGCATTACGTCGACATCGCGTGCCGCATCGGCCGGAGAGGTCGCAGCGCGCGCGCCCGCCGCCTGCGCCGCGTCGATCTTCGCGCCGACGATGTCGTACGCGGCGACTGCGTAGCCCAGCGACAGCAGCCGCTTGACCATCGGCAGCCCCATGAGGCCGATGCCGACGTAACCGAGGCGGGGACGCGTCATCCGCTCACTCCATCGCGTAGATGCGAAGCGCGTTGTCGCGGAACAGCGCGCGCTGCTCGCCGGCGGAGAAATCGCGGACGATCTCGTGGAAGCCGTCGAAGATCGTCGCGAACGTCGCGCACAGGCTGTCGACCGGGAAGTTGCTGCCGAACATCGCGCGCGTCACCCCGAAGAAGTCGATCGTCGTCAGCACGATGTCGCGATTGGCGTCCGCCGTCCACGGCTCGCCCGCCTGGCCAATGCCCGAGATCTTCACCGCGACGTTGGGGCACGCGGCGAGCGTGGCCATCGCGCCCTTCCAGCCGGCGATGCCGCCGGCGCTGCGGTCGGCAGGCAGGCCGGTGTGGTTGACGATGATCTGCGTGTCCGGAAAGTCGGAGGCGAGCCGCGCCGCCTCGGGCAGATGCCACCACGGCGTCTGTAGGTCGAAGCGCAGGCGGCGGCGGGCAAGCATGGCAAAGCCCGCGCGCCACTTCGGATCGGTCGTCCCGCCGGGTGCCGCGTCGCCCGGCGCGCGATTCGCGCGCGGCTTGTGGCGGATGCTGCGCACGAACGGGAACGCCGCCTGCAGCTCGAGCAGCGCGCCCGCGTCGTCGCGGTCGAGCCACGCCTGCGCGACGGCGACCGTCGGCAGCCCGTACTCGCGCCGCAACGCCTCGACGTAGCGCATTTCGCCGACCGGGTCCGCGGGGTCCCACTCGGTCTCGACGTAGACGGACTTCTCGACCCGGTACGGCGCAGCGTCGGCGACGTAATCCGGCGGCAGGTAGCGCCGGCGGATCGGCCGGTAATCGCCGTAGCGGAACGGGATCGGCGGCTCGTCGTTGAGCCACGGGTAGTAATGGGCGGTCGGATCCCAGAAGTGCTGGTGCGCATCGACGATGGCGATGCCGTCGCCCGCCCCGGACAGGGTGGCCTGCGGCGCGACGCCGACGGTCGACGCTCCTCCCACGCGCTCCTCCTCGGTTGCCGATGGGCCGCAAGCACCCGACGGCGGTCGTCCGGATCGGCGCCGTGCCCGGAAGTCGGAGGCTCGGTCGCGTCGGACAGGTCGTTATGGGGCGGCAGTATGTACCGGAAACGCGTGCGCGTATACTGTATGCAGCATGTACGCTTTCGGCTCCTCGCCGGGTTGGTCCGGTTCCCGGCACTCGAGGCGCGCCCGCGAGACCGCGGCGCCCGTCCGCCGCTTCGTGCCATGACCCCCGACTCGACACCCGCCGACGTTGCCGCGACCGTTTCGGCCGCCGAGCCGCCGCGGCCGATCACGCGTCGGAGCCTCCACGACGAGATCGTCACCCGCGTCCGCGACATGATCATCGAGGGGGCGCTCGCCCCGGGCGCCCGGATTCACGAGGGCCAGCTCGGGCAACAGCTCGGCGTGTCGCGCACGCCGCTGCGCGAGGCGCTGAAGTTCCTCGCCAGCGAAGGCCTGATCGAGCTGGTCCCGAATCGCGGTGCCGTCGTCCGGAGCTTCACGCCGAAGGATGTCCGCGACATGCTCGACGTGCTCGCCGTGCTCGAGTCGTTTGCCGCACGACTCGCGTGCCGCAACGCGTCCAGCGTCGAGATCGCCGAGGTGCGCGCGCTGCACGACCGGATGACCGAGCGCTACCACGTTCGCGACCGACTCGAGTATTTCAAGCTCAACCAGCAGATCCACTCGGCGTTCCTGCGGCTGTCCGGCAACGCGACGCTCGAGGCTGCGCACGCGGCGATCCAGTCGCGGCTGAAGCGGATCCGCTATATCGGCAACCGCGAGCCGCAGCAATGGCAGGACGCGATGGCCGAGCACCAGGCGATGATCGGCGCGCTCGAAGCGCGCGACGGCGAGGCGCTCGCGCGCATCGTCACCAAACATATGGAAGGCACATGGAAACGCGTGAAGGCAACGCTGTGACGCAGATGACCGGCGAGGCGGCGCGATGAGCATCAAGCTCGCCGCCTTGCAGCACATGATCCAGGGACTCTCCCCGGACGAATGGACGGAGTTCCGGCGCTGGTATGCGCGCTACGACGCCGAGATGCGGGCGCGCGGACCGGAACCGGCGACCGGCGCCGACCGACCCGAGCCGGCCGCACCCGAGGAACTGATGAAGTAATGGGGTCAGTGTAAGTTATAACGAAGTAATGGGGTCAGTGTAAGTTATCAAAACGGATAACTTACACTGACCCCATT
>JBDTVU010000062.1:0-18905 GCA_040007035.1 Betaproteobacteria bacterium
TCTGCCTCGGCCGCTTCGCCGTCGATTTCTACGCGCAGCAGATCGGCGCCCGGCTCGAGGACGTGACGAGCTTCGCCAAGTACCTCGGCGGCTCGTCGTCCAACACCGCGTTCGGCTGCGCACGGCTCGGCCTGAAGACCGGGCTCATCTCGCGGATCGGTGACGACGACCTCGGCCGCTTCCTCGTCGAGACGATCTCGCGCGAGGGGTGCGATACCAGCCACGTCAGCGTCGACCCGACGCGGCTCACCGGCGCCGTCGTGCTGGGGATCAAGGACAAGGACACGTTTCCGTTGATCTTCATGCGCGAGAACTGCGCCGACATGGCGATCATCGAGGACGACGTCGAGGAGGCGTACATCGCGCAGAGCCGGGCGCTGCTGATCACCGGCACCCATTTTTCCACTGCCTACATCGACCGCATCAGCAATCTCGCGCTCGACCGCGCGCGGAAGAACGACGTGCGGACGGTGCTCGACATCGACTACCGCCCGGTGTTGTGGGGGCTCACCCGGCGCGGCGACGGCGAAACGCGGTTTATCGCTTCCGACGGAGTTACCGCGCACTTGCAGCGGATCCTGCCGAAGATCGACCTCGCGATCGGCACGCTCGAGGAGTTCGCGATCGCCGGCGGCAGCACCGACATCATCACGGCGTTGAAGCGCGTCCGCGAGCTGACCCCCGCGACGCTGGTCGTCAAGCGCGGGCCGATGGGTTGCGCGGTGATCGACGGCGCGATTCCGGCGTCGCTCGACGACGCGTTCAACGGCAAGGGCGTCGAGGTCGAGGTGCTGAACGTGCTGGGCGCCGGCGACGCGTTCTCGGCCGGCTTCCTGTTTGGCTGGGTCCGCGGCGAGGACTACGACGCCGCGTGCCGCTACGCGAACGCCAGCGGTGCGCTGGTCGTCTCGCGCCACGGCTGCGCGCCGGCGATGCCCACGCGGGTCGAGCTCGACTACTTCCTCGCCCACGCCGACACGATTCCGCGTCCGGACCAGGACGTGACGCTCACCAGGCTGCACCGGGTCACTGCGCCGCGCGCGCCGCGCGACGAGCTCCTGGTATTCGCGTTCGACCATCGCAATCCGTTCTTCGAGCTCGCGCAGCAGGCCGGCGCGTCGGAGGAGCGGCTGCCGGCGCTGAAGAAGCTCTTCGTCGAGGCGGTCGCCGAAACGGAGCAGGCGCTGGGTCTCGCCGGCAAGGTCGGCCTGCTGTGCGACGACCGCTACGGGCAGGACGCGCTCAACGCCGCGACCGGCCGCGGCTGGTGGATCGGCAGGCCGGTCGAGCTGCCGGGCTCCAATCCGCTCGAGTTCGACCGTGGCCGCTCGATCGGCACCACGCTGATCGGCTGGCCGCAGGAGCAGGTGGTCAAATGCCTCGCCCAGCTCCATCCCGACGAGCCCGTTGACCATCGGCTCGAGCAGGAGGCCCAGCTCCGCGCACTGTACGACGCCGTGCAGGTCAGCGGCCACGAACTGCTGCTGGAGATCATCCCGCCAAAGTCGATGCCGCGCGAACCGGACACCGTGTTTCGCGCGCTGAAGCGGCTGTACAACCTCGGCATCTGCCCGGAGTGGTGGAAGCTCGAGCCGATGACGGCGGCGCAATGGGCGGCGATCGACGCGCTCATCGCCGAGCGCGATCCGTATTGCCGCGGCGTCGTGATGCTCGGGTTGAACGCGCCGATCGACGCGCTCGCCGCCGGTTTCCGCGAGGCGCGGGAGGCCCGGACCTGCCGCGGCTTCGCCGTCGGCCGCACGATCTTCCAGGAGCCGGCGCGGCGCTGGCTCGCGGGCGAGCACGACGACCGCGCGCTGGTCGCCGGCGTGCGTGCAAACTACGAGACATTGATCCGCGCGTGGCGCGACGCGCGCGGGGGAGCGAAACGATGAGCGCGGCGACGAGCAAGACGGTCCGGCTGACGATGGCGCAGGCGCTGGTTCGCTATCTGGCGGCGCTGCGCGCGGACACCGGTGACGGCGTCATGTCGCTCTTCGGCGGCGTGTTCGCGATCTTCGGCCACGGCAACGTCGCCGGCATGGGCGAGGCGCTGTACCGCAACCGCGACCACCTGCCGACGTTCCGCGCCCACAACGAGCAGGCGATGGCGCACGCGGCGATCGCGTACGCGAAGGCGCACCTGCGGCGCCGGATGATGGCGTGCACGACGTCGATCGGCCCGGGCGCGACGAACCTCGTCACCGCGGCCGCGCTCGCCCACGTCAATCGGCTGCCGGTGCTGCTGCTGCCGGGCGACGTGTTCGTCTCGCGCGCGCCGGACCCCGTGCTGCAGCAGATCGAGGACTTCGGCGACGGCACCGTGTCGGCCAACGACTGCCTGCGGCCGGTGTCGCGCTACTTCGACCGGATCGTGCGTCCCGAGCAACTGCTGACCGCGCTGCCGCGGGCGATCCACGTGCTGACCGACCCCGCGCTGTGCGGGCCGGTGACGCTCGCGCTTCCGCAGGACGTGCAGGCGATGGCGTATGACTTCCCGGAGGCGTTCTTCGCGCCGCCGGTGGTGAGCTTCCGCGCACCGCCGCCGGCCGCGACCGATCTCGCGCGCGCCACCCACATCCTGCGTGAGTCGCGGCGACCGCTGATCGTCGCCGGCGGCGGCGTGCTGTACGGCCATGCCTCGGGCGCGTTGCGCGCGTTCGCCGAGTGGCACGGCGTGCCGGTCGCCGAGACGCAGGCCGGCAAGGGCGCGCTTCCCTGGGACCACCCGCTGCAGCAGGGCGCGATCGGCGTCACCGGATCGCCCGCCGCGAACAAGCTGGCGAAGGATGCCGACGTGATCATTGCCGTCGGCACGCGGCTGTCGGACTTCACCACCGGCTCGCACTCGATGTTCGGCGGCGCGAAGCTCGTCTCGATCAACGTCAACGCGTTCGACGCGCTGAAGTGGCACGGCTCTGCGCTCGCGGCCGACGCGAAGCTCGGTCTGGAGGCGCTGTCGCGCGCGTTGCCCGGATGGAAGTCCGACGCGGCGTGGGTGGCGAAGGCGAAGGAAGCCGCCACCGCCTGGCGCGCCGACGTCGACCGGATCACCGGCCGCCGCGAGGTGGAGCTCCCGTACGACGCCGACGTCATCGGCGCCGTCCAGCGCTCGACGGCCGATTCGCCGGCGACCGACATCGTCGTCTGCGCCGCCGGTACGCTTCCGGCCGAACTGCACAAGCTGTGGCGGACCGCGGTTCCGGGCGGCTACCACATGGAATACGGCTACTCGTGCATGGGCTACGAGATCGCTGGCGGCATCGGCGTCAAGCTGGCGAAGCCGGAACGCGAGGTCGTCGTGATCGTCGGCGACGGCAGCTACCTGATGCTCAACTCCGAAATCGCGACCTCGGTAATGCTCGGCACCAAGCTCGTCATCGTCGTGCAGGACAACCGCGGGTACGGCTGCATCAACCGGCTGCAGCAGGCCTGCGGCGGCGCGCCGTTCAACAACCTGTTCGCCGATTGCGTCCAGGGCGCGCAGGGGGCGCCGGCGATTGACTTCGCCGCGCACGCGGCGGCGCTCGGCGCGCGCGCCGAGAATGTGGCGACGATCCCCGAGCTGGAGGCGGCGCTCGGCCGCGCGCGCGCCGCCGACCGCACGTACGTGATCGCGATCCCGACCGACCCCGCGCGCACGACCGACGACGGCGGCTGGTGGTGGGAGGTCGCGGTGCCTGAAGTCTCCGACCGGGCCGAAGTGCGCGCCGCGCGCAAGGCCTACGACGACGCTCGCCGGCAGCAGAAGCCATGAGCCCCCCGTTTGCAGTGAAGATCGGCATCAACCCGATCTCGTGGTGCAACGACGACCTGCCCTCGCTCGGCGGCGAGACGCTGCTGGAAACGATGCTGACCGAGGGCAAGGCCATCGGTTACCGCGGCTTCGAGCTCGGCAACAAGTTTCCGCGCGAGCCCGAAGCGCTGCGCGCGGTGTTGGGACAGCACGGGCTCGAGTGCGTGTCCGGCTGGTATTCGGGCCGCCTCGCCGAGCGCCCCGTCGACGAAGAGATCGCCGCCGTCGGCCCGCATCTCGACCTGCTCGCGCGCAACGGCGCGAACGTGATGGTCTACGGCGAGGTCGCGGCGAGCATCCAGGGCGCCCCGGTGCCGCTGTACAAGCGCCCGCGCTTCGTCCGCGACGCGCAATGGCGCGAGTATGCCGACAGGCTGACCGCGTTCGCGCGCCACACGCTGGCCAAAGGCGTGCGGCTCGGCTACCACCATCACATGGGCACGTACGTCCAGGCGCCGGAGGACGTAGACAGGTTGATGACGGCCACCGGCGACGAGGTCGGGCTGCTGTTCGACACCGGGCACATGGCGTTCGGCGGCGGCGACGTCGTCGCGATGCTGGGCAAGCACATCAAGCGCGTCTGCCATGTCCACTGCAAGGATGTCCGGCCGCAGGTGCTGGCGCTCGCGCGCAACCGCAACTGGAGCTTCCTCGAAGCGGTGATCAACGGCGCGTTCACGGTGCCCGGCGACGGCACGATCGACTTCGGCGCGGTGCTGAAGCTGCTCCGCGACCATGGCTATGCGGGCTGGCTCGTCGTCGAGGCCGAGCAGGATCCGGTCGTGGCGCCGGCGTACCGGTACGCGGAGATGGGTCACCGGCACCTCGCCGGCATCGTCACGGCGCTCGATGCAGCCGGCGGGGGCGCCCGATGAGCCTCCTCGTCAAGGGCCGCAAGACCGGTCGCGACATTGTTCGCGTCACGCCGGAGTCTGCCGGCTGGCGGTACGTGGGCTTCGCCGCGCACCGGCTGCAGCCGGGCGAGAAAATCGACGTCGACCTGCCGGCGGCGGAAGTCTGCATCGTCGTGCTCGCGGGGACGGTGTCGGTCGCATGCGGCGGGCAGGCGTGGCGCGGCGTCGGCGGGCGTTCCAGCGTGTTCGACGACCGCGCGCCGTACGCCGTCTATCTGCCGCAGGGTGCCGGCATCGTCGTCACCGGCGAGACGGCGGCGGAGATCGGCGTCGCCAGCGCGCCGGGCCGCGGCAGCACGCCTGCGCGGCTGATCGAACCGGCGACGATGAAGCGCTTCGTGCGCGGCACCGGATCGAACGAGCGCTTCGTCTGCGACATCCTCCCGCAGACGGAGCCGGCGGCGCACCTGCTCGTGGTCGAGGTGCGCACGCCGTCGGGCCACTCGTCGAGCTACCCGCCGCACAAGCACGACACCGACAACCTGCCCGAGGAAAGCTCGCTCGAGGAAACGTATTACCACCGGCTGAGCCCGGCGCAGGGTTTCGCCTTCCAGCGCGTGTACACCGACGACCGCGCGCTCGACGAGTCGCTCGCCGTCGAGGACCACGACGTGGTGATGGTGCCGCGCGGCTATCATCCGGTCGTCGTCCCGCACGGATACGACTCGTACTACCTCAACGTGATGGCCGGGCCGAAACGGGAATGGCATTTCCGCAACGACCCGGCGCACGAATGGATGCTGAAGCGCTGACCCGGCCGCGGGCGTCGCGCGCCCGGTCTGCCGGCGGGCGGCCTTCGGCCAAGCCGGCGGACGTCGCCGCGCTGATGGCGCGCCTCGCCGCGGATTACGACGCGCTGCCGCGCCAGTTGAAGCGCGTCGGCGCGTATGTCGAGCAGCACGGCGCCCGGGTGCTGGTCGACCGAGTCGGCGACATCGCGGCGCGCTGTGACGTCCAGCCGTCCGCCGTCGTCCGCTTCGCGCAGCGCTTCGGCTTCACCGGTTTTTCCGAGCTGAAGGCCGTGTTCCGCAGCGAGTTCACCGCGCAGGCGAGCCCGGTGCAGAACTACCAGCAGCGGATCCGCAAGCTGATCGCGACCAAGCGCGGCACGCTGACGTCCGGCACCGTCGCCCGCGAGTTCGTCGCCGGCAGCGTCAGCGGCCTCACCGAGCTCGCGCGCGACCTCGACGAAGGCCAGTTCGAGGCCGCCGTCGGGCTGCTGGAAAAAGCGGAGCACATCTACGTCGTCGGCGTGCGCCGTGCATTCCCGGTCGCCGCGTACATCGTCTACGCGCTGCAGCACACGAACAAGCGCGTCCACCTCGTGTCCGGCATCGGCGGCATGTACCGCGAGCAGATGCGCTCGATCGGAAAAGGCGACGCCGTCGTCGCCATCAGCTTCACGCCGTACGGCAAGGAGACGCAGTACTGCGTGCGGGTAGCGAAGCACCATCGGGCGAAGGCGTTGGTCATCACCGACAGCCGGCTGTCGCCGCTCGCGCGCTACGCCAGTGCGCTGCTGACGGTGAAGGAGGGCAGCGCATTCGCCTTCCGTTCGCTCACCTCCACCACCTGCCTGTGCCAGGCGCTGTTCGTCGCGCTCGCGTACCGGCTCGAATCGAACGTCGAAGAAACCCGAGACAGCGGAGAATACGATGATTGAAGTCGCACTGTTCGGCGCCGGTCGCATTGGCAAGATCCACGCCGGCAATCTCGTCCGGCAAGCCGGTGTGAAGCTGAAGTACGTCGTCGACGTCGATGCCGCAGCGGCGGCCGAGGTCGCCGCCCGCCACGGCGCGACGGTAACCACCGCCGACGCCGCGTTCGCCGACCGCGCGGTCGGCGCCGTCGTCATCGGCTCGTCGACCGACACTCACGCCGACCTGATCGTGCGCGCGGCCGCGGCCGGCAAGCAGATTTTCTGCGAGAAGCCGGTCGACCTCGCGCTCGAACGCGCGCGGGCCTGCGCGCAGGCCGTGGCGAAGGCGGGCGTCGCCTGCCTGATCGGCTTCCAGCGTCGCTACGACCCGACGTTCGCGGCGGTGAAGGCGCGGATCGACGCCGGCGAGATCGGCGAGCCGGAGATGCTGGTGGTGACCAGCCGCGATCCGGGTGCGCCGCCGGTCGACTACATCAAGCGCTCGGGCGGCATCTTCAAGGACATGCTGATCCACGACTTCGACATCTTCCGCTGGATCCTCGGCGACGAGGCGGCGACCGTCTACGCAACGGGAAGCGTGCTCACCGATCCGGCCGTCGGCGCCGCCGGCGACATCGACGCCACCGCGGTGACGATCCGGACGAAGCGCGGCCGGCTGGCGCAGATCAACACCATCCGCCGCGCCGCGTACGGCTACGACCAGCGCTTCGAAGTGCTCGGCAGCAAGGGCATGCTGCAGGCGGGCAACCACCGGCCGACCGAGGTGACGGCGGCGACGGCGCAGAGCGTCAGCGCCGACCTGCCCGAGCATTTCTTCCTCGAGCGGTATCGCGCCGCGTATGCGAACGAGGTCGCGCACTTCTTCGACGCCGTCGCCAGCGGCAAGCCGGTGCGGACGTCGATCGACGACGGCGTGAAGGCGCTGGAGCTCGCCGAGGCCGCGGCAACATCCTGGCGGGAGAAGCGGATCGTCGAGCTCTGAGCGTCCTTCACCGCACCGAAATCGAAATCCGAGCCGGGAACGCGCACATGTCGAACGCACGCCGCCTGAAAGTGGGAATCGCCGGGCTGGGCCGGCTCGGTCGCCGCCACGCCGCCAATCTCGCACGGCGCGTGCCCCGGGCCGAGCTTGTCGCCGCATGCAGTCCCGTCGCCGACGAACTCGCCTGGGCGAAAGACGAGCTCGGCGTCCCGCACCTGTTCGCCGATTACGGCGCGATGCTCGCGCACCCGGGGCTCGAGGCCGTCTTCCTCGTCACGCCGACGACGCTGCATCCGACGCAGATTGTCGCCGGCCTCGACGCGGGCAAGCACGTATTCTGCGAGAAGCCGCTGTCGCTCGACCTCGACGAGTGCCGGCAGGTCGAGACTGAGGCGGAGAAGCACCCGTCGCTCAGGGTGATGCTGGGCTTCGTCCGGCGCTTCGACGCGAGCTATCGCGCCGCGCACGAGCGGATCGCCGCCGGCGCGATCGGTCGGCCGATCGTCGTCCGCTCGCACACGCTCGACAAGCACGACCCCGGCGGGTTCTTCGTCCGCTTCTCGGGCACGAGCGGCGGGATGTTCCTCGACATGAGCGTCCACGACATCGACGCCGCCCGATGGCTGCTCGGCAGTCCCGAGCCGCGACGCGTTTTCGCGTCCGGACAGATCGCGGTGCACGAGGGTCTGGCCGAGCACGGTGACATCGACAACGGGATGGCGCTGTGCGAATTCGCCGACGGCCGGCTCGCGTGCTTCGCCGCCTCGCGCACGCTGGCGCACGGCCACGAGTCGATGACCGAGGTCACCGGCACCGCCGGCCGGCTGACGATCGGCGGCAACCCGCGCCTCGACCGGCTCGACATCGCCGACGCCCACGGCGTGCGCAACGAATGCACGCCGACGTTCTACGAGCGCTTCGAGGACGCCTTCGTCCGCGAGCTCAACGAGTTCGTCGACGCGGTCCTGGACGACCGGCCACCGCCGCTCACGCTGCACGACGCAACCGAGGCGACGCGGATCGGCATTGCGATGCGGACGTCGCTCGTCGAGCGGCGAGTGGTGGAACTGTAGGACGGTATCGCGGGCCGCGCAGCCGATCCGCTCCGGACACCCATGTCGCTCGACGCCCGCTACGTTTTCCTCCAGCGCCTCGTTCGCGCCGCCGGGGCGCTCGCCCGCGATTTCTGGGTACGCCGCGCGTCGCTCGTCGTCGAAGCGAAGGGCCCGCAGGATTTCGTCAGCCGCGCCGACCGCGACGTCGAGACGTTCATCCGGCAGGAGATCGCCGCCGCGTTTCCCGGCGACGGCTTCCTCGGCGAGGAGACGGCGGGCAGCTTCCGCGGCGGCGCCGAAAGGCTGTGGATCGTCGACCCGATCGACGGCACGCACAACTTCCTGCGCGGCATCCCGTACTGGAACGTGTCGATCGCCTACGCCGAGGACGGCGTGCGCACGCTGGGCGCGGTGTTCGATCCGCCACACGATGAGCTGTTTCACGCGCGCCGCGGCGCGGGCGCGTGGCGCTTGACGGACGGGGCGGACGTGCGGCTCGCCGCGGCGGACACCGCATCGCTCGCCGGCGCGTTCGTCGCGATCGGCCACCACGACCGCTTCGCCGACCGGCGCTACGACGCGATTCGCCGCGCGCTGATGGACACCGGCACGGCGTTCCGCAATTTCGGGTCGGGCGCGCTGCAGCTCGCGCACGTCGCCGACGGCCGGCTCGACGCCTTCGTCGAGCTGGAGCTGTCGTCGTGGGACGCGATGGCGGGCCTGCTGCTGGTCGAGGAGGCGGGCGGTTTCGCGGCGCCGTTTCCGGGCGCCGGCGGGCTCACCGTGAAGGCGCCGGTGATCGCCACTGCGCCGGGCATCGCCGACGCGATGATGGCGCTCGTGCGCGCCCACGCGCCGGACGCGTGACGCGCGAACGCGGCGGTCAGGGCTTCGGCTTGAACAGCGTGGTGTAGCGGACGAGCGCCGGATTGGGCTTCGCCAGCGTTTCGTACCACGCCGGGATTTCCGCCTCCAGCGCGCGCAGCCGGTCGGCCGGCGACGGGTGCGTCTTGAGGAACAGCGCCATCGCATCGTCGCTCTGCGGCATGGCGTTGAGCGTCTGCAGCACGGCGACCAGGCCGAACGGCTCGTAGCCCGAACGCGCGGCGATCACGACGCCGATGCGGTCGGCCTCGATCTCGTCCTCGCGCGAAAGCCCGCGGACGAAGCCTTCGAGACCGACGCGGGCGACCGCGCGCGCGGCCTCACCCGTCAACCCGCCGCCTTTGAGCGACGCGAGGTCGAGCAGCAGGCCCTTGGTCGCGTTCTTCTTGATGTCGGCCAGATGGTGCTTCTGCACGACGTGTGCGATCTCGTGCGCGAGCACGCCGGCGAGCTCGCTCTCGGTCGTCGTCCGCGCGACCAGGCCGCGGGTGACGAACACGTTGCCGCCCGGCGTGGCGAACGCGTTGACCGACGCCGTCTCGATGATGCCGAAGTGCCACGGCAGGTCGGGCCGGCCGGAATTGAGCGCAAGCCAGCGGCCGATGTTATTGACGAACCGCTGCTGCTGTGCGTTTTTGACCAGAGGCGCGGCGCCGAGCAGGCCTTCCGAAATGCCCTTGCCCATCGCGACTTCCTCGGGCTCGGTGATCTCGCGCGTCGCCTCGACCGTGCTCTGCGCGGCGCCGACCGCGGCGCCGACGTTGATGCCGCCGATCGAGAATCCGCCGAGCGCGCTGCGGGCGACGTCCTTCGACTCCGTCGGCTGGGGGGAATCGGTCGTCGCGCAGCCGGACGGCAGCAGCACTGCGAGCGCGGCGAGCGCGACGGCGGACAGCGAGCGGCGATGGCGGCGGCTCATTTCGACGCTCCAGCGGCTTTCAGCGGCTCGAGCGTACGCGCCTCGAGGCGGCCGGCGCTGGCGAACGTCCGCGCCTGCTCCTTCGTGCTGGCCCAGGTCTCGAGCGTCGTGAATTCCT
Source organism: Betaproteobacteria bacterium (assembly GCA_040007035.1). GTDB lineage: Bacteria > Pseudomonadota > Gammaproteobacteria > Burkholderiales > Casimicrobiaceae > CAIWHR01. Next base: position 10,330 of record JBDTVU010000062.1, read on the forward strand.
GCGGGTTGGGGACGGCCTTCCTCAGCATGTCGGCGTCGAGGCCGCGCACGCCCGTGGTGACGCTGGTGCCGCGACTGCCGGCAGCGAGGTTCAGCGTCTGCGACATGCTGTTGCCGGCGCTGTTTTTCGCCGCGGCGCTGCCGGCCGCGGGCAGGCGGATGTCGAAGAGCTTGGCCCAGCCGGTGACGCGGCCGGACTTCAGTTGCACCCACGCGCCCTCGCGCTTGACGAGGTCGACCGTGGTGTTGGCGGGGACGGACAGCAGGCTCTTCGCGTCGGCGGCCGGAGTTGCCCGAAGTTCCACCTGCTTGACGGTGACCGCGGGCTCGGCCAGCGCCAGCGTGGCCGCGGCGCAGAGCGCAACGGTGACGGGCAGCAACGAAAATCGGCGCATGACTCGGGCGAAGTTCAGTCGGCGGCGGCGGCTGCGGCTGCGGTGGCCGGCGCGGGCGTGGGAGAAAACACCTGCACCGCGGCCTGCCGGCCCTTGACGGTGACGGTGCCGAAGTCGCGGAAAGCGAACGCGCTGCCGCAGGCGTCGCGGGTCACCGACGTGACCAGCACACGCGTGCGGCCTTTGGTTTCGCCCTCGATGCGACTCGCCAGGTTCACCGTGTCCCCGATTGCCGTGTATTCGAGCTTGCGCTGCGAGCCGATGAAGCCGACGACGGCGGGCCCGGAGTGGAGGCCGATCCCGATGTCGAGCTTCGTGCCGGTCTCCGCGATTTCGGCGTTGTAGCGTTCGAGCGTCGCCGCCATGTCCAGCGCGCATTCGACCGCGTGCAGCGCGTGTTGAGGATCGTCGGTCGGCGCGCCCCAGAAAGCCATGATGGCATCGCCAATGAACTTGTCAAGCGTCCCGCCGTGCCGGAACACGGTCTCGGTCTGCAGCTCGAGGTAGCGGTTGAGCATCTTGACGACCTCCTCGGCCGGCCGCGTCTCGGAGAAGGCGGTGAAGCCGCGGATGTCGGAGAAGAGCACGGTGATCGCCCGCGTCTCGCTCTTGATGTCCTCGAGCTTGACGCCTTCGGCGACGAGTTCCTTGACCAGCCGCCGGTCGAGGAAGCGCGACAGCACCATCTCGCGCTGCTCCTTGGCGCGGAGTTCCTTCAGGTAGGCACGCAGCGCCGCGAGGAAGAAGAACAGCCAAGCGAACACAAGTGGCGCCGCCATCGGTAGCAGCAGGTTGCGCGAAAGCGCCGCGTATGCGCCGCCGATCAGCAACGCCGTCGCCCCGAGCAGCCAGCCGACGATCGGCACCAGCCCCCAGCGCAGCTTCAGCGAGACCAGCAGCGGCAGGAACAGCAGCAGCACGACGAGATACGGCGTCGCCGACGGCGCCTCGACCAGCCGCTCGCCGCGCTTCAGGTTGTCGATCGCCGTGGCGAGGATCTCGACCCCCGGCGTGAGGCCCGACACCGGCGTGGCGCGAATGTCGCCCAGATGCGTTGCCGATGCGCCGATGACGACGATCTTGCCGGCGAACTCGGCCGCCGGGCGCTTGCGCACCGAAAGCTGCAGGTCCGCATAGATGTCGGAGAACGCGACGCGTGCGTGCGGGTACTGGCCGGCGAACCACGACAGCCGGAACGACTCGCCGTCGGGCACCGGATGGCGCAGCGCCGCCGCCACGCGCATCGGCAGTGACGGGATCCGCCAGCCGCCGGCGTCACGGTAGAGCCAGTACTGGCGGCCGATGCCGTCGCGGTCCCCGAGGAAGTTGATGATGCCGGTGCGCTTCCAGGCTGAGCGGTCGAGGACGAACGGCAGTTGCATCGGCAGCCGCGCGTCGGGGTCGGCGCCGGGGCCGGCGACCAGCGCCAGGTCCGACGCCACGTCGGCGATGCGCACGCCCTCGTCGCGTGTGACGCGGTCGAGCAGCCGCAGCGGGAAGAACGTGTTGTCGCTGCCGACGAGCGACTCGTTGAGCACGTCGTCGTTCTCCGGGCGGATGCGGTCGGGCTCGTAGAGTTCGATGTCCATCACCACCGCCTGCGCGCCCTGTCGGCGCAGTTCGGCGATCAGTTCGCCGTAGACCGACCGCGGCCACGGAAAGCGGCCGAGTTCGCCCGCCAGCGCCGCGAGAGAGCGCTCGTCGATGTCGACGACGACGATGTCCGGATCCGGCGTGCGCGCCGTTGCCCGCCACCGGATCATCGCGTCGGACAGGTTCGCGTCGGCCGGCGCCGTCCAGTGCAGCCACGCGAGGTCGGCCAGCGCGGCAACGAGCACCGCGAGGCAGATCGAGTACAGCGACGCGTCGGTGAGAATCCGCGGCAGGGGCAGGTGCATGCCCCGCATGGTAATGGAGCGGTGCGCCGCTGTGCGCGTCCGCGATTCGCGGCGCGCCGGAGCAGCGGGCGCCGGACGCGTGGCCAGCCCGTCAGAGGATCGTCACTTCGCCGTCTTCGCGAAATCCCCGGCGTAGACGAACGCGAACGCGTCCGGCTGCACGTACCGTGAGAGCGCGGCATTGACGGCGGCGGGCGTCAGTGCGGCGATCGCGGCGTCGATGCGGCCGGACAGCGCGAACGTGCGGCCGAGGTACGCCTGCTGCGCGAGGGCGCCGGCGAGGCTGCCGTCCTGCGTGCGCCCGAGGCGGCGCAGCTTGAGCACGCCGGCCTTCGCTTCGGCGACTTCGGCAGGAGTGAACCCGTCGCGCACGGCGCGGGTGACTTCCTCGCCGATCGCGGCCTTCGTGCGGGCGAGGTTCCCCGGCGCGAACTGGGCGCCGATCCGCAGCGTGCTGTTCGGCTCGAAGCTGCCCGGATGCAGCATCGCGTAGACGCCGTACGAGAGGCCCTCCTTGTCGCGAACGCGCTTCCACAGCCGCGAGTTGTCGACCCCGCCCAGGATGTACGTCGCGACCACCATCGCCGGATAGTCCGGACCGGTGTCGTTCAGCGCGAATGCGATCTCGCCCTGTGCGGACGCACTCGCCTTGTCGGGCGTGGCGAGCGCGATCGCCGCAGGCGGTCGGCGGACCAGCGGATCCGGAACGCGCGTGAACGGCGCCGGGCTCGACCAGTTGCCGAAAAGCTCCGTGACAAGGGCTCGAACCTCGGCCGCGTCGAAGTCGCCGACGAGCGCCAGTTCGGCGTGCGCGCCGCCGACGAACTGCGCGTAGAAGCGCCGCGCGTCATCCGGCGTCGCCGCCCGCAGCCCCGCGATCTCCTCGTCGAGCGTGGGCACGTAGCGGACGTCGCCCGCCGGATACGGATTGCCGTGCCGCTCGAGCGCGCGTTCGGCGAGGCTGTCGGGGTCGTCCCGCGATTCCTCGAGTGCGGCGATGCGCTCGCGCCGGATCGTCTCGAACTCCTCGGCGGGGAACGCCGGCTGGCGCAGGATCTCGGCGACGAGGCGCAGCGTGTCGCCGAGCGTCGCCCGCACCGTCTGCCCGCCCGCGACGGTCGCCGTCTCGCCTCCGCCGACGCTCAACTTCGCGCGCGCCTGGTCCAGCGCGTCCTCGATTTCCTGCCGGCTCTTCGTCAGCGTGCCGCGCGGCAGCATCGCCGCCGCCAGCGTGCCGCGTGGCGCTTGTCCGAACAGCGATTTCTCGTCGCCCTGATGCAGGTGCAGCGCGAAGCGCACCGTGGATCCGCGCGTGCGCTTCGGCAGCAGCACGATCTTCATCCCGTTGCCGAGCGTGAAGCGGATCGTCCGCGCTTCGAGGTTGGCCGGCGTCGGGTCGAGCGATTCGCCCGCGCTCATCGCCGGATCGCCGCGGTAGTCCTTCACCAGCGCCGCGACGTCGACGGTCGGCGCCACCGGCGCGCGGTCGGGATTCGGATCGGGGATGAATTCGCCCAGCGTCCGGTTCGAGGGCTTTAGCCAAGTTTCGGCGACGCGCTGGACGTCGGCGACGGTGACGGCGCGCCAGCGGTCGCGCTGGAGGAAGAAGAGCCGCCAGTCACCGGCGGCGATCGCCTCGGTGAGCTGAAGGCCGAGCCGGTTGACGTCGGCGAACGTCTCGTCCCAGTGCTTCAGCGATTTCGCCCGGACGCGCTCGACTTCGGCGGCGGTAATCGGCCGCGACCGGACGCCTTCCAGCGTCGCCAGCAGCGCCGTCCGTGCGTCGGCGAGCGAATCGGTGACCGGCACCTGCGCCTCGAACATCACGAACGACGGGTCGTGCAGCGCGGCATTCCAGTTGTCGACGGCGGTCGCCTTCTTCGTCTCGATCAGCGCCTGGTACAGCCGGCCCGCTGGGGCGACGGTCATCAGGTCGGCGAGCGCGTCGAGCGCGACCGAATCGGCGTGTGCGCCGGGCACCGTGTGGTAGGCGACGGCGAGAAACTGCGTGTTGCCGACGCGGCGCAGCGTCACCGTCCGCTCGCCGTCCTGCACCGGCTCGACCGTGTACAGGCGAGGCAGCGTCCGCGCCGGCCGCGGAATCGGGCCGAAATACCTCGCGATCAGCGCCAGCGTGCGGTCGCGATCGAACGCGCCGGCGACGACCAGCACCGCGTTGTCGGGCTGGTAGTACATCCGGTAGAACGTCTGCAGCCGGCCGATGTCGACCAGCTCGACGTCCGAGCGCGCGCCGATCGTCTCCTTGCCGTAGCTGTGCCACTCGTAGGCGGTGGCGAGCAGCTTCTGGGTCAGGATCGACGACGGGCTGTTCTCGCCCTGTTCCATCTCGTTGCGCACGACCGTCATCTCGCTGTCGAGGTCCTTCTTCGCGATGATCGAGTGCGTCATCCGGTCGGCTTCGAGCGCCAGCACCCAATCCAGATCGGGCGTCGACGCGTTGAACGTGTCGTGGTAGCTGGTGCGGTCGTAGAACGTATTGGCGTTGGACTGGATGCCGCGGCGCGAGAACTCGGCGTCGAGCTGGCGGTGCGTCGGCGTGCCCTTGAACAGCATGTGCTCGAGCAGGTGCGCCATCCCGGTCTCGCCGTAGTTTTCGTGCCGCGAGCCGACGAGATAGGTGACGTTGACCGTCGTCTTCGGCCGGCTTGCATCCGGAAACAGCAGCACCTTGAGGCCGTTCTTCAGCGAGTACTCGGTGATGCCCTCGACCGATGCGCCCTGGGTAACGCCGGGTGGCAGGGCGGCAGCGGCGACGGAAGCAAGGAAGCCGAACGCGACGGCGGCGAGGATGGCGGGCAGGCGGGCGAACGGGTGCATGGGCGTAAGGAGTCCGGTCGTGGCAGGGGCGGTCGCGCAGTATAGCGAGCGCGCGGGGCGATCCGTTCTGGACAGCGGAAGGCGCGCGGAGTTCGGCGCCGCCCGACGGGGCGCCGCCGGCGCGGACGGAACGCCGGGCCGGATTCGGTAGTGACCGGGGACGCGCGACGGCGCGCGCGTTTGCGCGGCCGAAGGGAACGCCCGTACTATCGGCAGCGGGGCGACCCACGCGGCGTCGGCGCTATCGGCGCATCACGGGAGAAACGCGTTGCAGGAAAAACCACACAATGGCGCATCCGACCGGATCGCGGCCCTGCGGCCGCCGTTGCGCATCGGCGCGACGATGGTCGCCGCGCTCCTGACGCGCGCCCGGTCGTTGTTCCTGGCGCTGCTCGTCTGTGCGCCGCTCGCGTTTGCCCCCGCGCCCGCCGCCGCCCAGGAAGGCGACGAATCGTCGACGCTCGATGCCGACGCCGCGGCGCGGATGACGACGGCCGAGGCGCGCCGCGTGCTCGCCGAAACGGCGCCGCAAGGCCCGCCACCGGCTCAGGAGATTGCGTACTGGCTGAAGCGCCAGCAGGCGGCATTCACCGTCGGCGACGGCGAAACGCGCATCGCCGCGCTCCGGCGTCTGGTCGTGCTGACGACGGCGCCGGACAAGATCTCGCCGTACGCCGGGTACCTCTGGCGCGAGGTCCAGCGCTACGGCAACCAGACCGAGGCGCTGGAAATGGGCGAGCGGCTGGTCGAGGAGAAGACGCTCTTGCCGGAGAGTCGCGCGCTGTTCCTCGTCTACCTCGGGCAGGACTACCTCAACCAGGGCAATCTGCCCAAGGCGCGGTCGATACTTGCGCGTGCCGAAAGGGAAATGGCAGGCCAGCCGGCAACGGTCCCGCAGTCGATACGCAGGCTGATGGTCATCGAGACCGAACGACTGCGGTCGAGCGTCCTGCAGCAGGAGGGTAACCTCGCCGGCGCGGAGGCGGCGGCGAAGAAGGCGCTCACGGTCGCTACGGATGAAGTCGCCCGGCTGAAGGCGACGCCGTCTTCGGACCCGATGGAGCAGGACCGGTCGCTCCGCGCGCGGAACCCGACGATGGTGCGCCTGATCACCGTCTACGTCGCGCAGGGCAAGAGCGCCGAAGCCGAACTTCTCGCCCGGCTCGGCATTCGCTATGCGCAGGAAGAAAACGTCGGCGGCAGCACGCAGGGTTACTGGCACGGACGAATCGCCCAAACCAAGCTCGCGCAGCGCCGCTATCAGGATGCGTACGACGCGGCTGCGAAGGGCGTCGAGATCCTGAAGGCGAGCGGCGTCGGCGCGAGCGCCGACCGGTTGATCACCGTGCAGATCTATCTCCTGCAGGCCTGCTTCGGCCTCGAGCGCTGGGCCGAAGCGGACCAGATCGCCGGGGCGATGCGCGAGGCGACGGCGAATGACGCCGTGGCGCGCTTGCGCGTCGACAGCTCGGTCCTGCAGTCGTTCCTGCACCTGGTCAACGGCCGCGTCGATGCGGCGCTCCAGCGCATCGACGGCACGGTCAAGTATCGCGGGCGGAACTACGGCGAGTCGCATCCGCTGACGATCGAGGCAAAGACCGTCCGCGCGATGGTCTGGCAGGCGCAGGGCCAGACGCGCGTCGCGCTGCTCGACTACGACGCCGTGTTCCGTTCGATCTTCGCGCCGGAGACGACGTTCGCCGACGTCGAGCCGGCGGGACTGCGCGGCTTCTACACGCCGATCGCGCTGCGGTCGTATCTGCGGCTGGTCGAGGCGAGCTATCGCGCCGGCGGCGCGGGCGGCGTTACCGACGGCATGGCGAACGATGCGTTCCGGGTGGCCGACCGGCTGCGCGCGAGTGTCGTCCAGCAGGCGCTGATCGACAGCTCGGCGCGCGTTGCCGCGACGAATCCGGACATGGCGGAGATGTATCGCCGCGAGCAGGACAGCCGGCGCAAGGTGCGCGACCTGATCGCCCAGCTCACCACCGAGCTCGAGGACGACCGCAAGCTCGCCCAGGAATTCTCGGAGCGCCAGAAGAAGAATCCCGACCCGCAGGATGCGCTGGCGGAGAAGGAGCGGGCGAAGAAGCGCGCCGACGCGATCAAGCAGAGCCGCGACGGCATCGCCGCGGCGGAGAAGACGCGCGGCGAAGTCGTGCGCGACCTCGCGAAGCGCTTCCCCGAGTACCAGGCGCTGGTCAACCCGAAGCCGCCGACGCAGGACCAGGTGGGCGAGCTGCTCGATCGCGGCGAAGCGCTCGTCAGCATCTTCCCGACCGCCACCGGCACGCTGGTCTGGGCGGCGGGCGGCAGTCGCGGCCCCGCGTTCCACTTCTCGCCGCTGACGCAAGCGGACGTGAAGGCGCTGGTGGCGAAGCTTCGCGCCACGCTCGACCAGGGCGACCGGCCGTCGCCGGGTTCGGTCCCGTTCGATGCCGTGTCCAGCCACCGGCTTTACGCGGAACTCGTCGCACCGCTGGCGCCGCGGCTCGCGGGGGCGAAGAGTCTGATCTTCGCGGTGAACGGAGATTTGGCGCAGATCCCGATGGGCGTGCTGGTGACCGAGGTCCCCGCCGCGGGCACCGATGCCGCGCCGGCGTGGCTCGTGCGCACCGCAGCCGTCACGCAGGTTTCCACGGTCGCCGCGTTCGCTGCCGTGCGGCAGGCGAAACGGCGGGCGACGCCGGCGCTGGCGTTCGCGGGCTTCGGCGATCCGGTGTACAAGCGCGACGCGCGGCCGGCCGCGGCCGGCGCGGTCCGTGCCGTGGTGAAGGCGCCGGTCAAGACGCGCGACGCGGCATTCACCGACGCCGACTACGCCGAGTTGCCGCCGCTGCCGGAAACGCGCGACGAGATCCAGGCGATCGCCGGCGCGCTCGGCGCCGATCCGGCGCGCGACACGTTCCTCGGGCCTCGGGCCAGCCGCGAGACGGTGCTCGGCACCGACCTCTCGACGCGGCGCGTCGTTGCCTTCGCGACGCATGGCTTGAAGCCCGGCGACCTGCCGGGGCTCTCGCGCCCGGCGCTGGCGCTGTCGGCGCAGAAGAACCCGGGCGATTCGCCGCTGCTGGTGCTCGACGACGTGATGGGGATGAAGCTCAACGCGGACTGGGTCGTGCTGTCGGCGTGCAACACGGCGTCCGACGACGGTCGCGCCGAGGAGGCATTGTCCGGCCTCGCCCGCGGGTTCTTCTTCGCCGGCGCGCGGTCGGTGCTGGTCACCCACTGGGCGGTGGAGTCGCGCTCGGCACAGGAGCTCGTGACCAGAACGTTCGCCGCCGTCGCCCGCGATTCGTCGAAGAGCCGCGCCGAGGCGCTGCGGCAGGCGCAGCTCGAGCTGATCGACGGCAAGGCCGGCGTCGCATACCGCCACCCGTTCTTCTGGGCGCCGTATGCGCTGGCGGGAGATCCGGCCCGGTAACGGGGCGCGCGCGAGCTTGTGG
>JBDTVU010000063.1:0-18423 GCA_040007035.1 Betaproteobacteria bacterium
CGGCGATCGCCTCGCGCAGCGCGGGCGCACCGATCGTCATGGGATAATGCGCGAGGCCCGACGCGCCGGCAGCGAGGGCGTCGAGCACGAGTTGCGGTGTAGGATGCTTCGGCTCGCCGATCGACAGGTTGATCGGCGCGAGCGCCGGGTTCGGCCTCACGTCGGCGAACCACTGGCGCAGCCGCTCGAACGGATACGGCTGGAGGCGTGAAAGGCGTGGATTCAATGTCACGTTGGCGGGAAGCCGCTGGGTGCGGACCTTCGTGCGGACCAAAGTTGACCGGCGGCGCGCGAAGCGCGACGTCCGGTCCAACGCCGAAGCGCAAACGCCCGTCGAGAGCCGAGCAATTATACGGGAGGGGCGTTTGCGATCGCCCCGTCCATCCGAGATGACCGTCGCCGATCCGATTGCCGTCGGCCCGCGTCCCTCGCTTCCGTTCGCCTGGCGGCTGGCCGCGTTCGTCGCCACGCTCGCGGCGGCCGCGCTGCTGGCGTGGGTGATCGCGATCTGGGGCTGGCGTGCGTACGCGCCGGTGCCAGTGACGTCACCGCCTCCGGCCGCGGTCGAGCCATGGGCGCCGGCCATCGTCGCCGTGCCGCTGTTCGGACGTCCTGCGGCAGCGACCGCAGCGCCGGCGTCGGATGCAGCCGCGACCGGCGTCGTGCTGAAAGGCGACACGCGCCTGCTCGGTGTGTTCGCCGGCAGCGACGGCGACGGCTGGGCGCTGTTCCGTTTTGCCGATCGCGGCCCGGTGCTCGTGCGCAAAGGGCAGGACATCGCGACCGGCGTCACGCTCGACGCGGTGCGGCCGGAGGGCGTGCGGGTTCGCGACCGCGGCGAAGTGCGCGAGATCGCATTGCGCGCCTCTGCGGCGAGCGCACCGGCCGCTGCGCCGCCGGCCCCGCGAAACCGGGCCGCGTGCGCTGCGCCGCCGGGGTATCGCGGCGCGGTGTACCGGATCAACGCCGAGCTGCTGAGCGGGATGGCGGCGCAGGCGGAGAGCTGGCGCGCCGTGCTCGCGCCCGCGGCCGGCGCGCTCGTCGTCCGCGACGAAAGCGGATTCGCCACATTGCTCGGGCTGAAGGCCGGCGACCGGCTGACCAGCGCCGGCGGGATTGCGCTGGCGACCATCGACGACATGCAGGTGGCCGTCGTCCGGCCGCTGCAGGCGAGCCAGCCTGTGCGCGTCACCGGCACACGCGACGGCAAGGCGCTCGAGTGGCTGCTGGTGAACGCCGCGGCCTGCGCAGGCTGATACCGCGACTCAGCGTCGGTCGCGCTGCGGCAGCCACGCCAGCAGGGCGGACGGCGTGGCGATGAGGCCGTCGGCCGGCCACGACTCGGGCGCTTCATGCGGCTCGATGTAGCCGTAGCCTGCGACCAGCGTCCGCATCCCGGCGGCCACGCCCGCATCGATGTCGCGCACCGCATCGCCGACGTACACGCACGCCGCCGGATCGACATCGATTTCCGCCGCGGCGGCCAGCAGCGGCGCCGGATGCGGCTTCGCGTGCGGCGTGGTGTCGCCGCAGACCACCGTGCCGGCACGCCCGGCGAGCCCGAGCCCCACGAGCAGCGGCGTCGTGAACCGGGTCGCCTTGTTGGTGACGATGCCCCAAGGCAGCGCGCGCGCCTCGATTGCGTCGAGCACCGCGGCCATCTCGTCGAACAGCCGCGAGTCGACGCACAGCGCCGCCGCGTAGTGGTCGAGGAACGCGTCGCGGAGCGTCGGATAGTCGGCATCCGCGGGCGTCACGTCGAGGCCGGCGCCGAGGAGGCCGCGCGCCCCGTGCGACGCATACGGCCGCAGTCGCGCGAGCGGCAGCGGCGGAAGCCCGCGATCGCCACGCAGACGATTGAGCGCCGCGCCGAGATCCGGCGCCGTGTCGACGAGCGTGCCGTCGAGGTCGAACAGCACCGCTTTCACGGGCAGCACGGCCGGTGCGCGCGCGGCGCGCGTCGTCGGCTGCGGGATCGCGTCAGCCATCGACCGGCCTGCGGAACGCGACCAGGTAATTGACCGCCGTGTCCGGGCCGAGGCGGAACAGCTTCGTCAGCGGGTTGTACGTCATCCCCGTGATCGCCAGCGGCGCCAGGCCGGCGCGGCGGGCGTACGTGGCGAGCTCGGACGGCTTCAGGAAGCGCGCGTAATCGTGCGTGCCTTTCGGCAGCAGGTTCAGCACGTATTCGGCGCCGACGATCGCGAGCAGGTACGCTTTCGGATTGCGGTTGATCGTCGAGAACACGACGGTTCCGCCCGGCTTCGTGAGCGCCGCGCACGCGGCGACGACCGAACCGGGATCGGGCACGTGCTCGAGCAGTTCCATGCAAGTGACGACGTCGAATGCGGCCGGCGTTTCGCGCGCCAGCGTTTCGGCGGCGACCAGCCGGTAGTCGACCGCCGCGCCGGATTCGAGCCGATGCAGCTTTGCCACGCCGAGGGCTTTTTCGCCGAGATCGATGCCGAGCACGGAGGCGCCGCGCGCAGCCATCGCCTCGGACAGCACGCCGCCGCCGCATCCGACGTCGACCGTAGCCTTGCCCGCCAGTCCGCCCGCGACGCCGTCGATCCAGTCGAGCCGCAGCGGGTTGATCCGGTGAAGCGGCCCGAACAGTTCGCTGTCCGGGTCCCACCAGCGATGCGCGTATGCAGCGAACTTGGCGAGCTCGGCGGGATCCGCGTTGGCGGAGGAGGGCGTCACGGTGAGCGTCATTGGAGTCGTTCCTGCCAGAGTCGTGCGCGTGCGAGGACCGCGCCTTCGTCCACGGTGGTGAGCGTGCGGCCGGCGACGACCTGCCTGCCGCCGACCCAGACGTCGGTCACCGATTCGCGACCGACGGCGTACACGAGGTGGGAAACAGGATCGTAGCAGGGCGCGGCGTCGATGCCGGTCAGGTCGACGGCGATGACGTCGGCTTCCTTGCCGGCGACCAGCGATCCGATCGTCGCGTCGAGGCCCAGCGCGCGCGCGCCGCCGAGCGTCGCCGCGTGCAGCGCCGCCTGCGCCGGCAGCACCGCGGCGTCGCCGGTGACCGCCTTCGCCAGCAGCGCGGCCAGCCGCATCTCGCCGAACAGGTCGAGCCGGTTGTTCGATGCCGCGCCGTCGGTGCCGAGCGCGACATTGATGCCGCGCGCGAGCAGCGCGCCGACCGGTGCGATCCCGCTGCCGAGCTTCAGGTTCGACGACGGGCAATGGACGACGTGGCCGCCGTGGGTGGCGAACAGGTCGAGGTCCGCGGCATCGATGTGCACTGCGTGGATCGCGATAAAGCCGGGACCGGTCGCGCCGAGGCGGTGCAGCCGGGCGAGCGGAGATTGCCCGGTCTCCTCGCGGCTGCGGGCAACCTCGGCCGCCGTTTCCGCGAGGTGCGTCTGGATCGGCAGGTCGAGCTGCCGCGCGTAGACGACGATCTTTTCCCACGTTGCATCGCCGACGGTGTACGGGGCGTGCGGTGCGAGCGCAAACGTCAACCGCGGCTCGTGCTTCAGCGCGTCGCGGACGCCGAGCCCGCGCTGCAGATAGCCGTCGGCGTCGGCGGCGTAGGGCGTCGGAAAATCGAGGATCGCGAGGCCCAGCATCGCGCGCATCCCCGTCTCGAGCAGCGCGCGCGCGGTCGCGTCGGGGAAGAAGTACATGTCGTTGCAGCAGGTCACGCCGCCCTTCAGCATCTCCGCGGCGGCGAGCCGCGCGCCGTCGTAGACGAAGTCCGGCGCGACGAATCGCGCCTCGCGCGGCCAGATGTGCTGCTCCAGCCACGCCTGCAGCGGCACGTCGTCGGCGATGCCGCGGAACAGGTTCATCGCCGCGTGCGTGTGCGCGTTGACCAGACCGGGCGCCAGCACGTGCGACGGCAGCAGGACGTGCGTGCGCGCGGCGTAACGCGCCGCGGCGTCGTGCGTCGGGAGCATCGCGACGATCAGGCCGCCGTCGACGACAAGCGAATGGGCGGGGAATGCGCCGGCCGGTTCGACCGGAACGATCCAGCCGGCATCGAGCCGAAGGTCGACGTTCTGCATGGAAGGAGCGTAACGCGAGATCGTGATCGGAGCTATCGGGTTCCGCGCGGCGTAGCAGGGATGACGGGCGAAAAAAAGCCCCGCGCGGTGCGCGGGGCTTTTTCGTTGCTTTGCTTCAGGCCGTCAGGCTCAGCGCTTGACCGCTTCGCCCTTGACCTCGACTTCCACGCGGCGGTTCGGCGCGAGGCAGGCGATCAGTTCCTTCATCGCCGTCATCGAGCACGTCACGCCCGGGACCGGCTGGGTCTTGCCCATGCCGAGGGTCTCGATTTTGTCCTTTGCGACGCCCTTCGACACCAGGTAGTCGCGGACGGCGTTCGCACGGCGCTCCGACAGGCGCTGGTTGTACGCTTGCGTGCCGATGCGGTCGGTATGGCCGGTGACCAGCACGAGCTCGAGCTTCTGGACGTCCTTCAGCTTGGCGATGATCTCGGTATCGATCGCTGCCTTGCCTTCGGGCTTCAGCACGGCCTTGTCGAAGTCGAACAGCGCCTTGGACGCGAGCGTGATCTTCTGCACTTGCGAAGCCGGAGCAGGAGCCCGAGCCGGGGCGGGGGCCGGAGCCGGGGCAGGCGGCGGCGCAACCATCGGGGCCGGAGCCGGAGCCGGGGCGGGCTTCGGCACGAGGTCCGGGTCGCATTGCATGATTGCCATCGCAGGCGTCCAGTAGCCGGTTCGATAGCAGAGATTGCCTGCGAGACCCTTGGTGCCGTTGTAGACGCCGCTCTTCACGATGCTGTCGGTGGGCGTCGGGTAGGCGTTTTGCACATAGCCGCTGTTCACGCCGGGCGTCGCGGCGGCGGTACCGCCGACATAGCCCTTCGGATTGGCCATTTGCGCGGCGACGGTGCCCGCAAACGCGGTGGCCAGCGCGCCGATGAGGGCACCGGAGACGAGACGTCGAGTCATTGTTTCACCCCTTTGGCTTTGGTTTTGAACAAGTTTTTCGAAAACCCTGCAAATTCTCGCGCCAGCGACGAAAACCACAAAGCTGCCGCCCGCGCCGAATCGTTTGTTTCCGCAACGACTGTAGCACAGCACCCGGGGCGAAGCAAAAGAAAGTGGGGTTTTGGCAACACTCGGCGCACGACTGTCGCGGCGATGCAACGTCGTGATAAAATTTCGCGTTTTCAAGGCTCTCCCGCAGCCCTTCGCCACAGTTTCGGTCGTCCGCGGCGGCCCGGACAGGCGGCTGGCGGCAGCGGCAGGCCGCGCCCAGCCGGCGATGACACGGCCCGGCAAAGCCGCCCGGTGCGATCCGGGCCGCGGACGCGATTTGCATAACGTTACTTCAGGAAGACAGCCCGCCCATGGAGCAGTTTGCCAAAGAAACCCTGCCGGTAAGCCTGGAAGCCGAAATGCGGCATTCCTACCTCGATTACGCGATGAGCGTGATCGTCGGACGGGCGCTGCCGGACGTCCGCGACGGCCTCAAGCCGGTCCACCGGCGGGTGCTGTTCGCGATGCACGAGGCGAACACCGTCTGGAACCGGCCGTACGTCAAGTGCGCCCGCGTCGTCGGCGACGTCATGGGCAAGTACCACCCGCACGGCGACCTCGCGATCTACGACACGCTGGTGCGGATGGCGCAGAACTTCTCGCTGCGCTACCCGCTGATCGACGGGCAGGGCAACTTCGGCTCCGTCGACGGCGACAACGCGGCGGCGATGCGCTACACCGAGTGCCGGCTGCAGAAGATCGCCGCCGAGCTGCTGGCCGACATCGAGAAGGAGACCGTCGACTTCGCGCCGAACTACGACGGCAAGGAGCAGGAACCCTCAGTCCTGCCGTCGCGGCTGCCGAACCTTCTCGTCAACGGCTCGTCCGGCATCGCCGTCGGGATGGCGACCAACATCCCGCCGCACAACCTCACCGAGGTCGTCGCCGCGTGCCTCGCGCTGCTCGGCAATCCTGAAATGTCGCTCGACGAGCTGATCGACCTCGTCCCGGCGCCCGATTTCCCGACCGCCGGAATCATCTACGGCCTCGAAGGCGTGCGCGAGGGTTACCGCACCGGCCGCGGCCGAGTCGTCATCCGCGCCCGCACCCACGTCGAAGACATCGGCAAGGGCGAGCGGCAGGCGATCATCGTCGACGAGATCCCGTATCAGGTGAACAAGGCGAACCTGCTGATCCGCATCGGCGAACTCGTCCGCGAAAAGCGGCTCGAGGGGATCTCCGACCTGCGCGACGAGTCGGACAAGTCCGGCATGCGCGTCGTGATCGAGCTGAAGCGCGGCGAGGTCGCCGAGATCGTCCAGAACAACCTGTTCAAGCTGACGCAGCTTCAGGACAGTTTCGGGATGAACATGGTGGCGCTGGTCGACGGCCAGCCGCGGCTGCTCAACCTGAAGCAGTTCCTCGAGTACTTCCTGCAGCACCGGCGCGAGATCGTCACCCGCCGCACGCGGTTCGAATTGCGCCGTGCGCGCGAGCGCGGCCACATTCTCGAAGGTCTCGCCGTCGCGCTGTCGAACGTCGACGAGATCATCGCGCTGATCAAGGCGGCGCCGACGCCGGCAGAGGCGAAAGTCGCGCTGATGGCGAAGACTTGGCGCTCGCCGCTGGTCGAGGAGATGCTGCAGCGGGCGGCGGCCGATGCGGCGCGGCCCGAGGCGCTTGCGGTCGAGTTTGGCTGGCAGGCGCAGGCACACGGCTACCGGCTCTCTGACGTCCAGGCGCAGGCGATCCTCGAGCTGCGGCTGCAGCGGCTGACCGGGCTCGAGCAGGACAAGATCTTCGGCGAGTACCGCGAGGTGATGGCGCAGATCGTCGACCTGATCGACATCCTGGCCAAGCCGGCGCGGGTGACGGCGATCATCGGCGACGAATTGAAATCGATACGCGACCAGTTCGGCGACGTCCGCCGGTCGGAGATCGTTGCCCAGGGCGTCGACCTGTCGCTGGAGGACCTGATCGCGCCCGAGGACATGGTCGTCACGCTTTCGCACGGCGGCTACATGAAGGCGCAGCCGGTAGCGGAGTACCGGGCGCAGAAGCGGGGCGGGCGCGGCAAGCAGGCGACGGCGACGAAGGAAGACGACTTCATCGACCACCTGTTCATCGCCAACACGCACAACCACATCCTCTGCTTCTCCAACCGCGGCCGCGTCTACTGGCTCAAGGTCTACAACGTGCCGCGCGGCACGCGGATCGCCCGCGGCAAGCCGATCGTCAACCTGGTGCCGCTCGCCGACAACGAGAAGATCACTGCAATCCTGCCGGTCGGCGAGTTCACCGACACCCAGTACGTGTTCATGGCCACGGCGATGGGGACGGTGAAGAAGACGCCGCTGTCCGACTTCTCGCGCCCGCGCACCGCCGGCATCATCGCCGTCGACCTGACCGACGGCGATTCACTGATCGGCGTTGCGTTGACCGACGGCACGCACGACGTGATGCTGTTTTCCTCCGGCGGCAAGGCGGTGCGCTTCGACGAGAACGACGTGAGGCCGATGGGGCGCGCCGCGCACGGCGTGCGCGGGATGATGCTGGAGAAGAAGCAGCGGGTGATCTCGATGCTGGTCGCCGAGGACGAGGAGCAGTCGGTGCTGGCGGCGACCGAGAACGGTTTCGGCAAGCGGACGCCGATCGTCGAGTACACGCGGCACGGCCGCGGCACCAAGGGGATGATCGCGATCCAGCAGACGGCGCGCAACGGCACCGTCGTCGCCGCCGCGCTGGTGCGCCCGGACGACGAGGTGATGCTGATCTCGACCGGCGGCGTGCTGATCCGGACCAAGGTGAAGTCGATCCGCGAGATGAGCCGGTCGACGCAGGGCGTCACGCTGATCAACCTCGGCGAGGGCGAGAAGCTCGCCGGCCTCGAGCGTGTCGTCGAGCGCGAGGACGACGGCGAGGAGTAGCCGGCGATGGCCGCCGCCGACCGCGACGCCGAGCTCGCCCGCCACCGCGCGGCGATCGACGCGCTGGACCGCGAGATTCTCCTGCGCCTGAACCGGCGCGCCTCGCACGCGCAGGCGATCGGCACGCTGAAGGCCGGCGGCGCCGCGTATCGCCCGGAGCGTGAAGCGCAGGTGCTGCGGCGGCTGCAGGAAACCAACGGCGGTCCGCTGTCGGCTGAAGCGGTCGCGGGCGTGTTCCGGCAGGTGATGTCGGCGTGCCTCGCGCTCGAGCAGCCGCTGCGCATCGCGTACCTCGGCCCCGCCGGGACGTTCTCGCACGCCGCTGTCGCCAAGCACTTCGGCGCGTTCGTCGACGCGGAGCCGTCGGCGACGATCGACGAAGTCTTCCGTGCCGTCGAGACCGGGCAGGCCGACTACGCGGTGGTTCCCGTCGAGAATTCGACCGAGGGCGCCGTCGGGCGGACACTCGACCTCATGTACCCGACGCCGTTGAAGATCTGCGGCGAGATCCGTCTCGCGATCCGGCAGAACCTCCTTGCCAACGTCGCCGCGCTGACGGAAGTGACGAAGATCTATTCGCACGCGCAATCGCTTGCTCAGTGTGTCGAGTGGCTCGCGCGCCACCTGCCGGCGGTGCCGCGGGTGGCGGTCGCCAGCAACGCCGAGGCGGCGCGGCTCGCGGCGGCGGAAGCGGGCGCGGCGGCGATCGCCGGCGAAAACGCGGCGGCGATCTACGGGCTGCAGGTGCTCGCGCCGAACATCGAGGACGAGCCCAACAACACGACGCGGTTCTGGGTCCTCGGCCGGCAGGCGGTGCCGCCGTCGGGCAAGGACGAGACGTCGATCGTGATGTCGGCGCCCAACCGGCCTGGCGCGGTGCATGAGCTGCTGGCGCCGTTCGCAAAGCACGCGGTGAGCATGTCGCGGATCGAATCGCGACCGGCGCGGACGGGGCTCTGGGAGTACCTGTTCTTCGTCGACGTCGAGGGTCACCAGGACGATCCGCCAGTGGCGGCCGCGCTCGCAGAGCTTAAGCAAAAAGCACCTTTTATCAAGATATTGGGATCGTATCCTGCAGCGGTTTATTAGGAATGAAATGAACGCACCCGCCCCCCACGCGCACGTCCACGACCCCTCGCTGCAGGCGCCGGAGTACGTCCGCCGGATCGCCCGCTACATTCCGGGCAAGCCGGTCGACGAACTCGCGCGCGAGTTCGGCCTCGACGAGCGGACGATCGTCAAGCTCGCGTCCAACGAAAATCCGCGCGGCCCGAGCCCGGCGGTCCGCGCGGCGATCGCCGGCGCGACGGACGATCTGTCGCGCTACCCGGACGGCAACGGCTTTGCGCTGAAGACCGCGCTCGCCAGGCGCAACGGCGTGAACGCCGACGACGTCGTCCTCGGCAACGGCTCCAACGACATCCTCGAGCTCGTCACGCAGGCGTTCCTGCGGCCGGGCGACGCCGCCGTCTATTCCCGTCACGCCTTCGCCGTCTATCCGTTGGCCACGCAGGCCCGCGGCGCGACCGGCATCGAAGTCGCTGCAAAGGACCACGGCCACGACCTGCCGGCGATGCGCGCGGCGATCACGCCGGCGACGCGAATCGTGTTCGTCGCCAACCCGAACAACCCGACCGGCACGTGGATTGCGCCGGCCGCGCTCGAAGCGTTCATCTCGACCGTGCCCGACGACGTGCTGGTCGTGCTCGACGAGGCGTACAACGAGTACCTCGAGCCCGCTCAATGCGCGCCGAGCGCGGGCTGGTTTGCGCGGTACCCGAACCTCGTCGTGTCGCGGACGTTTTCGAAAGCGTACGGCCTCGCCGCGCTGCGCGTCGGCTACGGCATCATGAACGCGAAGGTGGCGGAGATGCTGAACCGCGTGCGCCAGCCGTTCAACGTCAACGCGCTCGCGCAGGCCGCAGCGCTGGCCGCGCTCGCCGACACTGCGTACGTCGACGAAAGCCGTAGCATCAACCGCGCTGGCAAGGCGCAGCTCGAGGCGGGCTTCCGCCGGCTCGGCCTCGACTGGATTCCGTCGCACGCGAACTTCCTGCTGGTGAAGGTCGGCGACGCCGGCCGCGCATACCTGCGGCTGCTGGAGCAGGGCGTCATCGTCCGCCCGGTCGCCAACTACGCGCTCCCCGAATGGCTGCGGGTCACCGTCGGGTTGCCGGCGGAGAACGACCGCTTCCTCGCCGCGCTCGGCGGCGCGCTGGCGCGCTGAGCAGGCCGGTGCAGGCCGCGAGGGCGTGAGTGGCGGTTAACCTGCCAATGCCGGGCAAGCTCGTCATCGTCGGCGTCGGTCTGATCGGCGGCTCGTTCGCGCTCGCATTGAACGCGGCGGGTCGCAGCGGCACCACGCTCGGCATCGGCCGCGGCCGGGCGAACCTCGAGCAAGCGCAGCGGCTGCGCATCGTCGACCGCTGGGCAACACACGATGCCGACTGGACCGCCGAGCTCGCCGACGCCGACGTCGTGCTGGTCGCCACGCCGGTCGCGCAATTCCCGGCGCTGCTGCAGGCGATGGCCGGCAAGCTCGGCCCGCACACGATCGTCACCGATGCCGGCAGCACCAAGCAGGACGTGATCGCGGCGGCGCGCGCGCGCCTCGGCACGGCGTTCCCGCGATTCGTTCCCGGCCACCCGATCGCGGGCACCGAACACACCGGCGCCGGCGCCGCGTTCGCGACGCTCTTCCGCGACCGCAACGTCGTGCTGACGCCGCTGCCGGAGACGGACCGCGGCGCCATCGATGCCGTCAGCGCGCTGTGGGCGGCCTGCGGCGCGCGCGTGCGAACGTTGGCGCCGGCGGCGCACGACCGGATTTTCGCCGCGGTGTCGCACCTGCCGCACCTGCTCGCGTTCGCGCTGGTCGATGCCTTTGCCGCGCGGACCGACGCCGAGGACATCTTTCGCTACGCAGCGAGCGGCTTCCGCGACTTCACCCGGATCGCCGCCGGCTCGCCCGAGATGTGGCGCGACATCTCGCTCGCCAACCGCGACGCGCTGCTTGCCGAAGTGGCGGCTTTCCGCACCCAGCTCGACCGCGTCGCCGCGCTGGTGGCAGCGGGCGACGCAACAGCGCTGGAAGCGGTGCTTGCCCGCGCCAGCGCCGCCCGCCGCGCGTGGGGCGACCGGCAGGCGCCCGACGCCGACGCGGTGCCGGCGGACGGACCGCGCGAATCGTGACCAGCGCGAACGTGCGATGACCGGGATCGCGGCGTCAGCGAAGCCGTTTCTCGATCTCGCGCCGATCGCGCGCGCGGCCGGAACCGTCGCCCTGCCGGGATCGAAGAGCATCTCCAACCGGACGTTGCTGCTCGCGGCGCTGGCGGCGGGCGATACCACCGTGCGTGGCCTGCTCGACGCCGACGACGTCGATCGGATGCTGGACGCACTCTCGGCCCTCGGCGTCGACGTTCGCCGCGATGGGACGACACGCAACTTTGTCGTCCACGGCACCAGCGGCGCTTTTCCGATCGCCAAGGCAAAGCTCTTCCTCGGCAACGCCGGCACGGCTTTCCGTCCGCTCACCGCGGCGCTCGCGCTCGCTGGCGGCGCCTTCGAGCTGACCGGCGTGCCGCGGATGCACGAGCGCCCGATCGGCGACCTCGTCGATGCGCTGCGGGCACTCGGCGCCGACGTCCGCTACCTCGGGACCGCAGGCTGCCCGCCGCTCGCGATCGGTGCCGGCCACACGGGTGCGCGTGACGCCGCCGATCGCGTCGCGATTCGCGGCGACGTGTCGAGCCAGTTCCTGTCGTCGCTGCTGATGGCGCTGCCGCTCCTTACCGCGCGCACCGGCCGCGCAATTGCGGTCGACGTCGTCGGCGAGCTGATTTCGAAGCCTTACGTCGCGATCACGACCAACCTGATGGCGCGCTTCGGCGTCACCGTCGAACAGGACGGCTCGCGCACGTTCCGCGTGCCCGGCGGCGCCCGCTATGCGAGCCCCGGGACGATCCGGGTCGAAGGTGACGCTTCGTCGGCGTCGTATTTCCTCGCCGCCGGCGCGATCGGCGGCGGTCCGGTCCGCGTCACCGGCGTCGGGCGGCAATCGATCCAGGGCGACGTCGCGTTCGCCGATGCGCTGGCGCGGATGGGCGCGGTTGTGCATTCGGGCGACGACTGGATCGAGGCGTCGGCCGGCGCGGCGCTCGCCGGGGTGACGCACGACTGCATTGCCATCCCCGACGCCGCGATGACGCTCGCGGCGGTCGCGCTGTTCGCGCACGGCCCGACGACGCTGACCGGCATCGCGAGCTGGCGGGTCAAGGAGACCGACCGGATTGCCGCCATGGCGGCCGAACTCTCGAAGCTGGGCGCGACGGTCGACGCCGGCGACGATCATCTGACCGTGGTGCCGCCGGAACGCCTGCGGGCGGCGACGATCGACACCTACGACGACCATCGGATCGCGATGTGCTTTTCGCTGGCGGCGCTCGGCGGGGTCGCGGTGCGGATCAACGACCCGGATTGCGTCCGCAAGACGTTTCCCGACTATTTCGCCGCGCTGCGTGCGATTGCGCAGTCGGCGCCGGAACGGCACTGACGATGGCCGCCGCCGTAATCCCGGTGATCGCCGTCGATGGCCCGGCGGCGTCGGGCAAGGGCACGGTCGCCGCCGGCGTCGCCCGCGCGCTCGGCTTTCACCTGCTGGACAGCGGCGCGCTGTATCGGCTGGTCGCGCTGAAGGCGATCCGGGACGGCATCCCGTTTGCCGCCGAGGCGCGGCTGGCCGCCATTGCCGCCGGCCTGGACGCCGTCTTCGACGATGGCCGCTTGAGCCTCGACGGCCAGGATGCGACCGAGGCCATCCGAAGCGAGGCGGTCGGCACCGGCGCGTCGCAGGTGGCGGTTCATCCGGCGGTCCGGACGGCCCTCCACGCCCGGCAGAGGGCGTTCCGGCAGCCGCCGGGACTCGTCGCCGACGGCCGCGACATGGGGACCGTCGTGTTCCCCGACGCGCCGGTCAAGGTCTACGTGACGGCCAGCGCCGAGGAGCGGGCACGGCGCCGATATAAGCAGTTGATCGAGAAAGGAATCTCGGTTACACTTGAGAGTCTTTTGCGCGATATCCGCGAGCGCGACGCGCGCGACGCCAGCCGGGCGGAAGCTCCGCTCCGGCAGGCTGACGCCGCCGCGATCCTGGATACGACCGACATGACGATCGACGCCGCCATCGCCTTCGTGCTGGAGCAGTTCCGGACGAAGACGGCGGCGAGCGCAGGCCGGGCGTGACGGCGCCGGCGCCGCTCCCGGGTGGAGCGCGCAATCGCCGGCCGGTGCAACAGAAGGTGTAGAGCAAAGGGCTGTCCGCGAACGCTGTAGCCGGCGTATCCCGGACGGATTCGACAACCAGCCCGCCGAGCGAGAAAAAGGGTTCTCGCCCCCGGCGGTCGAACGACAGAGAAGGAACCAACCCCCCATGGCTACCGCCACTTCCACCGCCACCTCCACCTCTACCGCCGCCCCCGCTGCGCTCGAAAACTTCGCCGCGCTGTTCGAGGAGTCCCTCTCGCGGCAGGAAATGCGGCAGGGCGAGCTGATCACTGCCGAAGTCGTTCGCGTCGATTTCAACATCGTCGTCGTCAACGCCGGCCTGAAGTCGGAAAGCTTCATCCCGATCGAGGAATTCAAGAACGACCAGGGCGAAATCGAAGTCAAGCCCGGCGATTTCGTCACCGTCGCCATCGAAGCGCTGGAAGACGGCTACGGCGAGACGCGACTCTCGCGCGACAAGGCCAAGCGCCTGAAGGCATGGCACGACCTCGAGGCCGCGATGGAGCAGGGCCTGGTGGTCTCCGGCCTCGTCACCGGCAAGGTGAAGGGCGGCCTCACCGTCATGGTCAACGGCATCCGCGCATTCCTGCCGGGATCGCTGGTCGACATCCGGCCGGTCAAGGACACGACGCCGTACGAAGGCAAGCCGCTCGAGTTCAAGGTCATCAAGCTCGACCGCAAGCGCAACAACGTCGTCGTATCGCGGCGCGCGGTGCTCGAAGCGAGCCTCGGCGAGGAGCGCGAAAAGCTGCTGTCGACGCTGCAGGAAGGCGCGACGGTCAAGGGCATCGTCAAGAACATCACCGACTACGGCGCGTTCGTCGACTTGGGCGGCATCGACGGCCTGCTGCACATCACCGACCTCGCGTGGCGCCGCGTCAAGCATCCGTCGGAAGTGCTGGCGGTCGGTGACGAGGTGACGGCGAAGATCCTGAAGTTCGACCAGGAGAAGAACCGCGTCTCGCTGGGCATGAAGCAGCTCGGAGAGGACCCGTGGGTGGGCCTCGGCCGTCGCTACCCGCAGAGCACGCGTCTGTTCGGCAAGGTCACCAACATCACCGACTACGGCGCGTTCGTCGAGATCGAGTCGGGCATCGAGGGCCTCGTCCACGTATCCGAAATGGACTGGACGAACAAGAACATCCATCCGACCAAGGTGGTCCAGCTCGGCGACGAGGTCGAGGTGATGATCCTCGAGATCGACGAGGACCGCCGCCGGATTTCGCTCGGCATGAAGCAGTGCATGGCGAATCCGTGGGACGACTTCGCGATGAACCACAAGAAGGGCGACCGGGTGACGGGCCAGATCAAGTCGATCACCGACTTCGGCGTCTTCGTCGGCCTGCCCGGCGGCATCGACGGTCTGGTCCACCTGTCCGACCTGTCGTGGACGCTGCCCGGCGAGGCCGCGGTGCGCGACTACAAGAAGGGCCAGGAAGTCGAGGCGGTGGTGCTGGCGATCGACATCGAGCGCGAGCGGATCTCGCTCGGCATCAAGCAGCTCGACGGCGACCCGTTTTCCAACTACGTCGCCATCCACGACAAGGGCAATTTGGTCAAGGGCACGGTGAAGTCGCTCGACGGCAAGGGGGCGGTGATCGCGCTCGAAGGCGACGTCGAGGGCTACCTGCGGGCGTCGGAAATCGCGCGCGACCGGGTCGAGGACATCCGGACGCACCTGAAGGAAGGCGACGCGGTAACCACGATGATCATCAACATCGACCGCAAGAACCGCTCGATCAACCTGTCGATCAAGGCGAAGGACCATGCCGAGGAGACGGAGGCGATCCAGACGGTGAAGGCGGACAACGCGGGCATCAACACCGGGACCACCAATCTCGGCGCGCTGCTCCGCGCGAAGATGGACAACAAGACCAACGAGTAAGCGGGCCGCGTGATGACCAAATCGGAGCTGATCGACCGCCTGGCGGCGCAGTTCCCGCAGCTGGTCGCGAAAGACGCCGAACTCGCCGTCAAGATGGTCCTCGACGCCATGGCCGAAAGCCTGGCCAAGGGGGAGCGCATCGAGATCCGCGGGTTCGGCAGCTTCGGCCTGAACTACCGGCCGCCGCGGACCGGGCGCAATCCGAAATCCGGCGAGAAGGTGCAGGTGCCGGAGAAGCACGTGCCGCATTTCAAGGCCGGCAAGGAACTGCGCGAGCGGGTCGATTTCACCAACGAGCGGGTCGGGCTCGACAAGCAGGCATGATCCGCGGCGGGCGGGGTTATCGGTTGCGGGGCCGTGGCCCTGCCGCAGGTAACGCCGCCCGTTGCCTTTCGGGGAGCCGCTGATGCAAGTGCTGCGCTGGATCGTCGGCGCCACGTTGTTCCTGGCGCTGCTCTTCCTTTCGCTGCAGAACTCCGAGCTGGTGACGCTCAAGTTCTACCACTGGTGGAGCTGGCAGGCGCCGCTGATCTTCATTGTGCTGATCGCGTTCGCCATCGGCGTCGCCGCCGGGCTGCTCGCCGGCGCGATGCGCGCGGCTCGGCTCAAACGGCAGCTCAACCGGCTGCGGCGCGACCATCGGCACGAAACGCCGGCGGCAGCGCCCGACTGGTCGAAGGCCGGCAGCTTGCCCGGCGCCGCGCCGGCGTCGGGCCCCGGCTATGTCCGAGGCGACGGGCCCGTCGACGGCGTCTGACCCCGCCGCTCCGGCAACAGAAACCCTTCCGACCGCGCAGCGATGGATTTCGAACTCTGGTGGCTGCTGCCGATCCCGGCGGTGTTCTTCGCGCTGGGCTGGATCGCGGCGCGGATCGACATCAAGCACCTGCTGCGCGAATCGCGAGCGCTGCCGCTGTCGTATTTCCGCGGCCTCAATTTCCTGCTCAACGAGCAGCCGGACAAGGCGATCGAGTCGTTCATCGAGGTGGTCAAGGTCGACCCGCAGACGATCGACCTCCATTTCGCGCTCGGCAGCCTGTTCCGGCGCCAGGGCGAGGTCGAGCGCGCGATCCGGATGCACCAGAACCTGCTCGATCGCCCCGACCTGCCGGCGGACAAACGGCAGGCGGCGACGTTCGAGCTGGCGCAGGATTTCCACCGCGCGGGGCTCCTCGACCGCGCCGAGGAGCTGTTCGGGAAGCTCGAGGGCTCGACGTTCGAGCATCCGTCG
This sequence comes from Betaproteobacteria bacterium, assembly GCA_040007035.1. Lineage (GTDB taxonomy): Bacteria > Pseudomonadota > Gammaproteobacteria > Burkholderiales > Casimicrobiaceae > CAIWHR01. The sequence continues at coordinate 16,288 of JBDTVU010000063.1, forward strand.
CTCGGCTTCCTGCTGTCGATCTACGAACAGGAAAAGGACTGGCCGAAGGCGATCGTGGTGACGCGGCGGATGGAGGCGATCGCGAAGCAGCCCTACTACCGCGAGATCGCGCACTACGACTGCGAGCTGGCGCAGGCGGCGCTGCTGCAGTCGGATTTCGCCGCTGCCCGTGGCCACATCGACCAGGCGCTCGCCGAGTACAAGGCCTGCGCGCGGGCGACGATGCTGCTGGGCGACGTCGAATTGCAGCAGGGCGAGCCTGCCGCGGCGATCGCCGCCTGGCAGCGGATCGAATCGCAGAATCCGCCGTTCCTGTCGCTGGTGGCCGAGCGGCTCGCCGATGCGTATCGCAAGACCGGCAATGCCGCGCAAGGGTTGCGCGTGCTGCGGTCGTACCAGGCGCAGTATCCTTCGCTCGACCTGCTCAACACGGTGTTCGCGCTGACACTCGCCGAAGAGGGGCCCGAGGCCGCGGTCGCGTTGATCAAGGACGAGCTGGCGCGCAACCCGACGCTGCTCGGCCTCGACCGGCTGCTCGAAGCGCAGCTCCTCGCCGCGCCGGCCGAGCGCCGGCACGACCTCGAGCTCGTCAAGCAGCTCGTCGGGCAGCACATCAAGCGGCTGGGGATGTACAAGTGCGACACCTGCGGGTTCCGCGCCAAGCAGTATTACTGGCGCTGCCCGGGCTGCGGCAAGTGGGAGACCTACTCGCCGCGGCGGACCGAAACTCCCGACGGATACGCGTGATACCCGATCCGAAAGTCATCGTCGCCCTCGACTTCGCCAACCCGATGCGCGCGCTGGCGCTCGCCGATCGGCTCGACCCGGCGCAATGCGCGCTCAAGGTCGGTAAGGAGATGTTCGTCGTCGCCGGCCCCGAGCCCGTGAGGTGGATGGTCGAGCGTGGTTTCCGTGTGTTCCTCGACCTGAAGTTCCACGACATCCCGAACACCGTCGCCCAGGCCTGCGCAGCGGCGACGCGGCTCGGCGTGTGGATGCTCAATGTCCACGCAGCCGGCGGCACCGCGATGCTCGTCGCCGCGCGTGATGCGGTCACCGCCGCGGCCGCCGAGCGAAAGCGGCCGCCGCCACTCCTCATCGCGGTGACGGTGCTGACGAGCCTCGCCGACGCCGACCTGCGTGAGGTCGGGCTCGACGGCGCCCCTGCTGTTGCCGCGCTGCGGCTCGCGCGTCTGGTGCAGGCTGCGGGGCTCGACGGCGTGGTCTGCTCGGCGCAGGAAGCCCCGGCGCTGCGGGCCGCCTGCGGGCGCGGCTTCAAGCTGGTCACGCCCGGGATCCGGCCTTCCGGCAGCGCGCAGGACGACCAGGCGCGGATCATCACGCCGGCGGCGGCGATTGCCAACGGCAGCGACTACCTCGTCATCGGCCGCCCGATCACGCAGGCGTCGGATCCGCTCGCCGCGCTTGCCGCCATCAACGCATCGATTGCCTGAACTTCCGGGGAACCACGCTTGAAGATCACGATGATCGGGACGGGTTACGTCGGCCTCGTCACCGGAACCTGCCTCGCCGAAGTCGGCAACGACGTGCTGTGCCTCGACGTCGATGCGCGCAAGATCGAAACCCTCGAACAGGGCGGTGTGCCGATCCACGAGCCGGGGCTGCAGCCGATGATCGCGCGCAACGTCGCTGCCGGACGGCTGCGCTTCACGACCGACGTCGATGCCGCCGTCGCTCACGGCGCGCTGCAGTTCATCGCCGTCGGCACCCCGCCCGACGAGGACGGGTCCGCCGACATGCAATACGTGCTGGCCGCCGCGCGCAACATCGGCCGGCGGATGACGGCGGCGAAGATCGTCATCGACAAATCGACGGTGCCGGTGGGAACCGCGGACCGCGTCCGGGCCGCGATCGCGGAAGAGCTGAAGGCGCGCGGCGTGTCGATCCCGGTCGCCGTGGTGTCGAATCCGGAGTTCCTGAAGGAGGGCGCCGCGGTCGAGGACTTCATGAAGCCCGACCGCGTCGTCATCGGCGCCGACGACGAACGCGCGATCGCCGCGATGCGCGCCGTCTACGCGCCGTTCCAGCGCAACCACGAGCGGCTGCTGGTGATGGACGTCCGCTCGGCCGAGCTCACCAAGTACGCGGCCAACGCGATGCTGGCGACGCGGATCT
>JBDTVU010000064.1:0-18268 GCA_040007035.1 Betaproteobacteria bacterium
GACATCCCCCTCGGCATCGACATCCCCCTCGGCATCGACATCCCCCTCGGCATCGACATCCCCCTCGGCATCGGCATCCCCCTCCGCATCGGTTTCATCCATCGCCCCGGTGTCGCCGCCGGCGCCCCGGCCGCCGAATGCGTCCTTGGCGCCCACGCCCAGCGCGCGGCCGCGCACGGAGCCACAGCCCGCGATCGTCCAGGAACCTGCGGCGACGACGCCGACCACGAGCGCAGACGGCAGACCCGCAAGTACCCTGAGCCCGTCGATCTTCAGCAACGATCCCAGCTATGTATTCTTCCGGCAGATCCCGGACAGCGAGGGCGGCCCGGTCGGCGCACTCGGCATACCGCTGACGCCGGGGCGCTCGGTTGCCGTCGATCCGCGTACAACGCCACTCGGCTTTCCGGTCTTCATTTCGACCGTGGGCCCGAGCAGCACCGTCAATCGGCTGATGTTGGCGCAGGACACGGGAGGCGCCATCCGCGGTGCGGTCCGCGCCGACTATTTCTGGGGATTCGGGGCGAACGCCGGAGAGTTGGCGAGCCGGATGAAGGAGAATGGCCGAATGTGGCTGCTGCTGCCGCGCGATCTGCAGCTCGGGGCGGGAGCCAGCCTGCTCACCCGCGGCGCAGGCGGGGCGAGCGATGCCGAATGCGTCGTGCCCGACCCGGAGCTTTGCGTCGAATGAACGATGGCGTCGGCACGCGCATGCGGCCGACCCCGGAATAATTGCGAGGGTAGACGATGACGATGACGATGAAGGGCAGTTTTGCTTCCCTGGTCCTCGCAGCTGCCGCCCTGCCGGCGGCTGCGCAGACACCGCCGGTGCTGCAGGGCGAGGCAATCACCGAATCCGCGCTGATCGAGGCGCTGGCGCCGGCGCCGGTCCTCACCCGCGGCATCAATCCGGGTGCCGCCGCACCGGCCCCGCTGAAGCCGTCGAAAGCGGCACTGCTGATTACTTTCGAGACCAACGCGACGGTGCTTACGGTGCCCGCGCGCCGCGAACTCGACGTCGTCGGGCGTGCACTCAACACCAGCCGGCTCGCTGATTTCAGCTTCGTCATCGAGGGCCATGCCGATCCGCGCGGCGCATCGGACCGCAACCAGCGGCTCTCGGAGGGACGGGCGGAGGCCGTGCGCCGCTACCTGATCCAGAACCAGAGCGTCCGCGAGGACCGCTTGAAGGCAGTCGGCAAGGGCGACCGCGAGCCGCTGAATCCAGCCGTTCCGGCGGCGCCGGAGAACCGTCGGGTCACGTTCGTCAACGTCTCGCGGTAGGATGAGCGGCGGAAGACAGCGCCGCCGGTCGGCAGCGGCGGGTCGTGTCGCGCCGATGGTCGGTATCCACTCGAAAGCGAGGCAAGACTAGTGACCTCCCAGAACCGCCGTCGATTCCCGGCCGGTGTCATCGCCCTTCCCTGTTTCGCATTGGTGACAGCGATGTTCGTCGGCGACCCTGCGTGCGCGGCCGCCGGCGAGACCGCCCCGGCGGCGCTCGTGATGGAAATTTCCGGTGCGACGCGGCCACCGCTTGCCGTTCATCGCGAGATCGCGCCGGGCACCCGCATCGGGCTCGATCCGGGCGTGCGCCTCGCGCTGCTCCATTACGCGACGTGCTCGATCGTGACGGTCACCGGCGGCAACGTCACCGTCACCGCGCAAGGCCTGGACACCGACGCGGCTGCAACACGGAGCGCGAAGCCGGGCCCCTGCCCGCGCGTGCACCGGATCACGCTCGCCGGGCCGGGCCCGCTGGGAGGCGTCGTCCTGTCGCGTGCGATCGGCACGCCGAACCCGCCGCTCGTGGTGGCGGCCGACGCGGTGGTGATCGTCGCCGGCACCGGTGACGCAGTCGCCGTTTCCGCGGACGTGATCGACGCCACCGGCAAGACGGTCGAACGCGCACTTCCGATTCGCGCCGCGTCGCTGCAGCTGCCGGGCACGCTCGCACCGCGACGCGCATACGTCATCCGGCTGCACTTCGACGGTCGCAGCGAGACGGTCGACGTGCCGATCTCGACGTCGGGTCCCGCGGGAGGAGGCATGCTCGTTCTACGGCTCGAATAGGCACGGAGACCGGATTGGACCTGCGCCGCCGGTACCGAGAGCTCGTCGTTCTCGGGGCCCTCGTCTGGGGTGCGTCGCTCGCGGCGATCACCGACGGTCGCATCGAACTCGTCGACGGCGTTCTATACGATGTCGCGCTCACGCTGGCGCCGTCGCGGGGGGCGGTACCTCCGCGGGCCGTCGTCGTCGCGATTGACGAGCGCAGCCTCTCCTCCGGTGCCCTGGAGTCGGTTCCCCGCGTCTTCTTCGGCCCCCGCTACGCCGAACTGCTGGAGGGGCTCGTCCACGGCGGCGCGACGGCGGTCGGCTTCGACGTCATTTTCAGCTACGCAGCGAGCCGCTTCGCCGCGATCGATCCGACCTACGACGACGCTCTGCTCGCGGCGCTTGCCCGGAATCGCGATCGCGTCGTCCTCGCGCGTACTGCCACGACGCCGGTAGCGGCGCCGTTCGTCGCGGCGCTGTTCGACGCGAACCGCGATGCCGGCCGCGAGGAACCGGCGGCGATCGCGTATTCGGAGCTGGTGCCGAGCGAGGACGGTGTGCAGCGGTGGATCCATTCGCACTACGCGACCACCGATGGCACGAGCCTGCCGACTCTGGCCGCGCGGCTCGCCGCGATCGCCGGAGGACCGGAACGCGCCGCCCCGTTCCTGCTGGCGCCGGCCGCTCCGCTCGAGAGCCTGCCCACGTACGCGTTCGCCGACATGCTGAGGTGTATCGAAACCGATCCGGCAACGGTCCGTGCCGCCGTTGCGGGCAAGACAGTGCTGGTCGGCAGCAACCTGCCGGAAGAAGACCGCAAGCGGGCCTCCGACCGATTCCTGCGCTGGCCGAACACGCCGACCGCCGGCACGTCGAGCGGCGCGTGCAATCTCGTCGCGATGGGGCCGTCGGCGCCGGGCAGCGACTCCGTACCCGGCGTGCACATCCACGCGGCCGCGGTGGACAGCCTGCTGGCCGGGACCGGCGTCGAGCTGACGCCGGCGCCTGCCCGCATCGCGACGGCGACCGTGGCCGCGCTGCTCTGCGCCTGCATCGGCCTCTTTCTGTCGCCCGGCGTCGCCGTGGGCGCATTGATAGCGTTCGTCGCAGCGCTGTTCGCCGGCTCGGCAGCCGGTGTGGCGGCCGGACACTGGCTGCCGATCGCTGTGCCGGCGATCGCCGCGCTCGCCGCCATGCTCGGCGGGCAGCTGGCGCGCTTCTTCGCCGAGGACCGGCGCCGGCGACGGCTGGAGACAACATTCGGCTGCTACCTGGCCCCCGCGATCGTCAGCCAGCTGGCCAACGCCGACACCGATGTCGCGCTGGGCGGCGAGGAGCGCGAGATCACGGTGATGTTCGCGGACCTCTCGAATTTCACCGGCATCTCGGACACGATGGGGCCGGCCGAGCTGATGAAGCTCACCAACCGGTACTTCAAGATCATCGTCGAGGTGATCGACGGAATGGGCGGGTACGTTGACAAATTCATCGGCGACTCCGTGATGGCGATCTGGGGCGCGCCGGCGCGGATGCCGGACGCGGCGGCAAAGGCGCTGGCGAGCGCGCTCGCGATCCAGGCGCAGGTGCGGGCGATGAATGCGCGCCGTGCGGGCGGCGAGGAGCCGCGGTTCGAGGTGAAGATCGGCATCAGCACCGGCCCGGCGATCGTCGGCAATGTCGGCACACCCAAGCGCCTGAGTTACACCGCGCTCGGCGCAACGGTGAACCTTGCGGCCCGGCTGGAAAAAGTCTGCAGCACATTCGGCTGTCCGATCGTCGTCGACGCGGCCACGACGGCGGCGCTGCGCGACCGCTACCTCTTCTGCGAGCTCGACGCGGTCAGCCTCAAGGGCAAGCAGCGGCCCGTTGCCGTGTACGAGGCGGTTGCCCCGCTGGCGACGGCGTCGGCCGCCCAACGCGAGTATGTCGCGCGGTACGAGACCGCGCTCGCGTGCTATCGCGCCGGCGATCCGGATCGGGCGGCGACGTTGTGGATGGAAATCGCGGCGACGTCGCCTCGCCCCGGCGGCAATCCCGCGGCGCCGGCGATCATGGCGGGGCGCGCGCGCAGCGGCGAGCGGGCGACGATCGCGCCCGCCGCCGGCGCCTGACGCTCAGATCTTCGGGAGGAAGATGAAGTCGCCGGACTCACCGCCGGCGAAGCGGATCGGCGCGTACTCGGGCCGCTGCTCGAAATTCATCTTGCGCGCAACGTTGGTCACTCGTGCCGAGATGACGTCGGCCACCTGCTTGCCCGGCAGCACATCCTGATTCTCCGACAGGACGTCGATGAAGTTCTGGGCGAACACCGAATGCCTGCCGCCTCCGCCGTCCATGACGGGGCTGACGCCGCCGCTCGTCAGCACCGTCCGCGACGGCGAATCCGCGATCGACTTCAGCCAGACTAGACGCGCCTCGTCGGACAAGCCCGGCTGCAGCCCGCCGATCGACGAGCGGGTCATCGCGCCCGAATAGCAGGAGTCGGCCACGACGAGAACGTGCTTCGCCGACATCGTGTTCAGCGTCTCCGTGAGCGTCGAGCTCGCGATCCAATTCGCGGTGCTGGTCGGGTCGGCGTCGACCGGCAGCCAGTTCGCCAGCGCGTTCACGCGGTCGAGCTGTCCGTGGCCGGCGTAGTAGATGAGCAGGTTGTCCTTCTCGGTGAGGAGCGCCCGCAACTTGTTCAACTCCTCCATGATCTCCCAGCGGGTCGCGTTCAGCAGCACGGTGACGGTGAAGCCGTAACGCTCCCGCAACACCCGCGCGATCTCCGCCGCATCGGCCTCCGGCGTATTCAGCCGGGCGAGCTTCTGGTACTGCTGGTTGCCGATCACCAGCGCGTAGTACTTGCCCAGCCCGAGGCTCTGCCCCGACAGCCGCGGCGGCGCAACGACGGCGGCCTTGCCCGTCTTCGCGTCCTCCTCGAGGAAGAATTCCAGCGCCGTACGCTTTCCCTGCCGGTCGACGGCGAGCATCGAGATCCGCGTCTTGCCGCTGCCCAGGTTGACGCTGGTCTTGAAATATCCGTCGGCGTCGACGTCCTGCGCGACGTCGTTGGCCGTGAACGACAGCAGGCCGGCCGGCGCCATGACACGCCCGACGATCGGCCGTGTCGCAAGCCCCGAGCGCACCTTGACCGTGGCGATGTCGCGGGTGAGGACGACCTGCGGATCGATGACCTGGATCGTCGGCGCTGCGACGGACGCCGCCGACTTCACCGGTTGCGGCCGCGCCTCGAGCTTTGCGACCTTGTCGCGGAAGCCCCCGAGATCGGACTCGAGCCGCCCGATCTCCTGCGTCTGTCGGGCGAACTCGGCCTTGCTCCGCTCGAGCTCGCCTTCCAGCGCCCTGATGCGCGCCGGGTCGACGGGCGCCGGTGCGCTCTTCTGCCGTGCGACCTCCTGCTGCATCGCGACGAGGCGGCGCTCAGCGTCGGCAGCGGCGCCCTTCTTGTCCTCGATCTCGCGCTGACTCTGGGCAAGCTGCCGGCGCGCCACGGCGAGATCCTCCCGCAGCGAGGCACTCTCGCCCTCGAGCCGGTTCAGCCGCGACTTGAACTCGTCGTTGGTCTGCTCGTACTGCGCGACCTGCCGCCGCCGCTTTTCCAGCTCGGCCTCGCGCTCCTTGAGCAGCCCTTCCAGGCGCCGCGTCTCGTCGGCGTTGCCCGCGGCAGCCGCCTGCAACTTCCGCTGCATCAGGCGCTCGATCTCCTGGCTCGATTTGAGCCGCTCCTCGTCGAGCGCGCGACGCGCCTTCTCGAGTTCCTGCCGCGTGCGTTCGAGCTCGCGGCGCAAGGCGTCGAGCTCTTCCCGCGAGGCCGCCGGGGGGGCAGTTCCATCGAGATTGATGCTGCCTTCGAGCCCGCCGGCCTTCCGGTACAGCTGCAGCGCCATTACGGGGTCCTTCGGCACGCCCAAGCCCTGCTCGTACAGGAAGCCAAGATTGATCAATGCACGGGAATAACCCTGGTCCGCCGCCTTCCTGTACCAGCTGGCGGCGGTCGCGTAGTCGGCCGCGGTCCCCATCCCTTTCTCGTAGATCTCGCCGACGTAGGTCTGCGCGAGCTTGTCGCCGCCCTGCGCCGGGGCAAGCCACACCTTGAGCGCAGTGGCGTAATTGGCGCGATCGTAGGCAACGTATTCGCCGCCGCGGATGGCGCAATCGGCACCCGATGTCTTGATCGCGCGCCGCGGCGCGAGATAGGTGACGCCGGTGCCGAGCTGACGCACCTGTCCGGGGAGCAGGCAATCGACGATCAGCAACCGGTCGGCATTTTGCCGGTCATCAACCGCGGCGACTGCCGTGACTTGGGCGGCGGCGCCGGCCGGAATGCTCAGGAGCGCAGCCGCAGCGGCCCACAGGCCGAGGCGCAGTGTGCGGGTGACGCCTCTGAAGACTTCCGATGGGCAATGCCGCATGGCTCCCCCGAAGGGTGACGAACGCGCTCCGGGCGCCGATCGCCGCGGGAAATCCGCGTTGCGCGCCCGAGCGATCCCCGCGGCAGCTGCCGCGGGCGTGGAGCATTCTCCATCTCTGATATTGAGAACGCAACTTATTGCTGCGGTGCATTTCGGCTTCCGGAACATCGATGGCGCGGCGTTCGGCTCGGCTTTCGGCGGCGGCGCCCCCGAATTGCGCCACGAGCCCGATGCGTCGGGCCCGGTCAGGGCGCGATGCCGACCGCCAGGACATCGGCCGCCGTCGGCATGTTGGTCGCTAAAGAAACGTTGACAGCAATGATTGTCATTTGCGATGCTTCGCTGGGGTGGCGCAGTCGCGCTTCCGGGTCGGGGACGGGTACTCGTCGGGGCGCGCTTCACCGATCGTTCGCCTCGGTCGAGGGAGAAGATCACGCCAATCGCGGACGGCACGCATGGCCGATCCCGGTTCGATGCGTGATCGACGAATCACTTCATTGAGAGGGGAAAGCCTTGAGCAACCTGACACGGAACGGTTCGCTGCGCGATTTGGTTCTGGTCGCCACCGGCGTGGCGGCCTTCGTCGCTGCGCCTGGCGCTGCCTTCGCACAGGGCAATCTGGCGACGCTGCCCGGCCTGACGGAGTTGCAGTCTCCGGTCGCGGGCGCCGTCAACGGCGCATGCCTGCAATTCGCGCCCGCCGGGTACACCGCAAATCCCAACGGCACGCCGGCGGAACGTCTTTTCTACACCTGCCGCGTCATGGTGCAGACGGCGAATCAACTCGCCGGTTCGGGCTCGACCGCCAACAGCCTCGGCATCTCCAACGAAGAATTGCGCACCGGCGTGCAGGCCATCGCGCCGGTGCAGATGAACGCCCAGAAGCAGATCGGGACCGAGGCGTTGAAGATGAACCTGGTCGGCGCCCGGCTGCTCGACCTGCGTGCCGGCGCGCGCGGTTTCGTCGTGGGCACGAACGGGTTCGCGGCGCCGGCCGCGACGCGTACGGCCGCCCGCGGCGCCGACCTCGACGGTGCGACTGGCGGCGGCGCCAGCGCCGACGACCTCGGCGGCCGGCTCGGTGGCTTCCTCAACCTGGGTTACAACTGGGGAAATGTCGACCAGACATCGGTCTGGGATTCGTACAAATACCGCAACTTCTCGCTGCTGGCGGGCGCGGATTACCGCGTCTCCGATGCCCTGGTGCTCGGCGGGGCACTCAGCTACAACGACACCCGGTCCACATATGACCAATCGCTAGGGAAGGTCGACGCGACGACGATCGGCGTGGTCGGCTATGGCACATATTATGTCGGCGACTGGTATGCTGATGGATTCCTTGCCTATGGTGCCGTCGATTACGACTCCGTCCGCAATATCTCCATCCCGAGCGCCAGCGCCACGATTCCCGCGATCGCCACCTCGGCCACGGCGAAGCCCAAGGGCGACCAGTGGTCCGCATCCGTCGGCGTCGGACGCAGCTTCGACACCACACCCTACTCGATCACGCCGTCGGTGCGGCTGAGCTACATCTGGGTGAAGAACAAGGCATTTTCCGAGGAAGAACCGATCAATGGCGTGGGGCTCGCCGTCGAATCGAGGACGATCAAATCGCTGCAGTCGTCGCTGGGCGTGAAGGTGTCGCGGACGGTGAACAGCACAGCAGGGGTGTTCGTGCCCTATTTCACGGCGCAGTGGCTGCACGAGTTCGAGAACGACAGCCCTTCGATCATTGCCAAGTACGTCAACGACCCTTTCAACACAGTCTTCGCCATCCCGACCGGCAGCCCGACGCGCGATTATGCGGCGCTGTCCATCGGCAGCAGCGCCGTGTTCAAGAATGACCTGTCCGCCTTCGTGCAGTTCAGCACCGCCCTTGGCATCAAAGACGTCACCAACTACGGCCTCGTCATCGGATTGCGCAAGCAGTTCTGACCGCGGCGCTGCGGTGCGCGGCCGACGGTCCGTCCGGCGTCCGCGCCAAGGGCGGCGAAACGCCAAGACAGCGCACGTGGGCCGTGTCGCGGTCGACGGCCGGGTCCCGCCCTGGGTGCGCAGCTGGTTCGTGCCCGTCGTTCTCGCGCTGGCTGCGTGCGCGACGCCAATCGAGCGGATCGAGGACCGTGCGACCGCACTTGGCTTTCAGTCGATGCGACTTGCCGGCGCCGGGTTTCATCACTTGGCGTTCGTGGCTGGCCTGCCGCAGCACTCACAGACGCTCCATGTGTACGTCGAGCACGACGGCACCCCGTGGGCAAACCGGTCGCGCGTCGCGCCGGACCCCACACCCCGGATGCCCGTGGCACTCGAATTGATGGCGCGCGACGCCGGCCCGCGGCTGTTCCTCGGTCGGCCCTGCTATTTCGGTTCCGCCGGGGAACCACGTTGCACGCCGCTGATGTGGACGCACCGCCGCTATTCGGCCGAGGTCGTGCATAGCATGGCCGCCGCATTGCGCGGCTTCCTGTCGGCGCATCGGTACGATCGCGTCGTCCTGATCGGCTACAGCGGTGGCGGCACCGTAGCGTGGCTGATGGCGTCGGAGATACCGGAAACCGTCGAGGTCGTCACAATCGCCGCGAACCTCGACACCGATTACTGGTCGGCACTCCACGGTTACAGTCCGCTCGCCGGATCGTTGAATCCGGCGCTGCAACCGGTGCTGGCGCCGGAGGTCGAACAGATCCACTATGCCGGTGGCCGCGACCGCAACGTGCCGCCAACGGTCGCCGGCTCGTTCGTCCGTCGCCACCCGAAGGCAAGCGTAATCGTGATCGCAGATTTCGACCACCAATGCTGCTGGATCGAACAGTGGCCCCGGTTGCTCGACCAGCAGCGACCCGCGCCTGACCTCGAACGCCGGCCGCCGGCCTGACGCTCGCCGGAACCCGCACCTTCATGCTCACCATTCCGCGCCGCTGGTTGGCGTTCCTCGATCGGCACCAGCGCCTCACGTTCGTGCTGATGGGCCTGTTCTTCCTCGCCTTCGGCGTCACGTCGGTCAACCTGTTCGTCCTGCTCCAGCTGAATCTCGACCTGTTCCTGCAATACGGGTTGATGGTGATCGAGGACGGCGCGCTGCGGCAGCTCGTCGACCTGCTCGGCTCCACCTATCTCAGCATCGTGTTCTATCTGCTGTTCAAGGTATGCGAGCGCATCCTCGTCGACCGGCTGACGGTGAAGCGGCCGGCAGGTCCGGCCGTCGACCGCGATTGACGCGACGCACCATCCTGCAGCAGCGGTGACGGAGCGCGCCGCGCGGTGGCGGCGAAACTTCACCGCGCACTGCGGCCGTGTTACCGTTGCCGCAGCCAGGGACAACCGGCGCTCGAATCGGGTGGGCCGAGCATGACCAAGGTCGCGCTCTACAGCAGCTCCAGCCGGGCGCGCAAGGCCGGCGGCGCCAGCGCATCCGCAAGCGTGGGCGCAGCCCCGGCGGACATCCCTGCCGGCCCGCCCGGGGACGTCGCGGCGCCTTCGCTGCGCGCGCGGTGGCGCGGCTTCCGTCAGCGCCACGCACGGCCCCTGTTCGCCGCCGGTGGCGCCGTCGTCGCCCTCGCCGCCGTCGCGCTGCACGCCGCGTTGTCCCCATCGGCGCGCGAGTACACGCAGCAGGACATCGACGCCGCGGTGCTGCACACGCTGGAGAACGCGCGGCTCCCCGCGCCGGAGGCGAAGGCGTACGAGGCGGTGCGTCGCTCTGTCGTCCGTGTCCGCGGCTACGGCCACGACCGCGAGAAGGACAAGGACGGCAACGACAAGGACGCGCACGCCGTCCAGGGCGTGGGCAGCGGCGTCGTCATCGTCGACACCGGCATCATCCTCACTAACATGCACGTCGTCGTCGGCGCCGAGCGGATCACCGTCGAGTTCGACGACGGGCTCGAATCCGAGGCGGTGGTGACCGGCGTGCGGCCCGAGCACGATCTCGCCGTGCTGCAGGCGAAGAAGCTGCCCGACGACCTTCCCGCGGCCACGCTGCGTACGACCGGCGATCTGGCGCCCGGCGACAAGGTGATCGCCGTCGGCTTTCCGTTCGGCATCGGCCCGTCGGTGTCGGCCGGCGTGGTGTCGGGCCTGCGCCGCGAGTACCGCTCGCCCGAGGGCCAGCGGGTGCTGACCAATCTCATCCAGTTCGACGCCGCCGCCAATCCCGGCAATTCCGGCGGGCCGCTGGTGACCATCGACGGCGAGGTCGTCGGCATCGTCACCGGCATCCTCAACCCGACCCCGCAACGGGTGTTCATCGGCATCGGCTTCGCGGTGCCGATCGAGAACGCCGCGTCCGCGATCGGCCTGCTTCCGATCTGAATCCGCACATCGAGGCTCCTGCATGAACGACGGCATTCACGCCCGCAACGACGTCACCCCGCTGATGGAGCGGATCCTCTACGAGGTGAAGCGCATCGTCGTCGGCCAGGACCACTTCCTCGAACGGGTGCTGGTGGCGATCCTCGCTCAGGGCCATCTGCTGGTCGAAGGCGTTCCGGGTCTTGCCAAGACGCTGACGGTGAAGACGCTCGCGCGGACGATCCGCGGTTCGTTCAAGCGGATCCAGTTCACGCCCGACCTGGTGCCGGCCGACCTGGTCGGCACCCGGATCTACAACCAGAAGACCGGCGAGTTCAACACGTCGCTCGGCCCGGTGTTCGCCAACCTCCTGCTCGCCGACGAGATCAACCGCGCGCCGGCGAAGGTGCAAAGCGCGCTGCTGGAGGTGATGCAGGAGTGCCAGGTGACGATCGCCGGGCAGACGCACCGCGTCCCCGAGCCGTTCCTGGTGATGGCGACGCAGAACCCGATCGAGACCGAGGGCACGTACCCGCTGCCCGAGGCGCAGATCGACCGCTTCATGATGAAGGTGCTGGTCGGCTACCCGAGCGAAGAGGAGGAATTCGTCATCGTCGAGCGGGTGACCGGCACCGCGCAGGCAGTCGCCGAAGTAGCGACGACCGACGAGCTGGCGGCACTGCAGCGCGAGTGCCGCGCCGGCTACGTCGATCCGGCGCTGATGCAGTACGCCGTGCGCCTCGTCGCCGCGACGCGCGCACCGGAGCGCTACGGCCTGCCCGACCTCGCGCGCTACGTGACGTATGGCGCGAGCCCGCGGGCGACGATCCATCTGGTCGAGGCAGCGCGCGCGCTGGCGTTTCTGCGTGGACGTGCGTACGTCCTTCCGGAGGACGTGTCTGACCTCGCGCCAGACGTGCTGCGGCACCGGCTGTCGCTGTCGTACGAAGCGCTCGCCGACGGGCAGACCGCCGACGCGCTGATCCTGCGCATCATGCAGAAGGTGCCGCGGCCGGAGAAACCGCTCGACAGCCATGTCCGCTTCGACCGCGCCGCCGATCCGGACGCCTGAAGCCGTCCTCCGCCGGCTCGAGTGGACGGTGATCCGCCGTCTGGACGGCGTGCTGCACGGCGATTACCGGACGCTGTTCCGCGGCTACGGGCTCGACCTCGCCGACCTGCGCGAATACGTCTACCACGACGACGTCCGGCACATCGACTGGAACGTCACCGCGCGGTTGCAGACGCCGTACGTGCGCGAATACAACGAGGAGCGCGAGGTCGCCGCGTGGTTCCTGCTCGACCTCTCGCCGTCGCTGGAGTTCGGCTCGCAGCCTCTGCAAAAGCGCGCGGTGTCGGCCGAGTTCGTCGCCGTGCTCGCGCGCATACTCACCCGTCATGGCAATCGCGTCGGCGCGCTGCTCTACGGCAGCCGCGTCGACACTGTGATTCCCGCCCGCAGCGGCCGACTCCACGTGCTGCACCTGATGCACCGGATGGCCAACCGGCCGACGCTCGCGTCGGCGCCGGTCACCGACCTCCGCGAACTGCTGCAGACGGCGTACCGCGTCGCGCCACGGCGCTCGCTGATGTTCGTCGTCTCCGACTTCATCAGCACGCCGGGCTGGGCCGAGCCGCTCGCTCACCTCGCGCAGCGCCATGACGTGGTTGCGGTGCGGCTCTACGATCCGATGGAAATGGAGCTGCCCGATCTGGGCCTGGTCGTGGTCGAGGACGCGGAGACCGGCGAGCAACTGTACGTCGACACCCACGACCGCGGCTTCCGCAAGCGTTTCGCCGCGCTGGCCGAGGCGCGCGAAATCGAGCTGCGCAAGGCATTCAGCGCCGCCGGCGTCGACGCGCTCGAGCTCGCCACCGACGACGATCTGGTCGATGCGATCCTGCGCTTCGCCGACCTGCGCAAGCGGCGCAGCCAGCTCGCTTCCGGCGGCGGCCTGCCGCCGCATCTATCCGGTCGCCCGGCCGCCGCAGCCCGCGGATGAATTTCCTCTGGCCCATGATGCTGTGGTTGCTGCTGCTGGTGCCGGCAGCGGTGGCGCTCTACCTCATGGTGCTGCGGCGGAAGAAAAAGAGCGCGGTGCGCTATGCGAGCCTCACGCTGATCAGGGATGCGCTCGCCGCCGGAACGCGCTTCCGCCGCCACGTGCCGCCGGCGCTGTTCCTCGTCGCGCTGACGCTGCTGATCGTGGCGATCGCGCGGCCGGCCGCCGTCGTCACGCTCCCTTCGCAGCACGAGACGGTGATCCTGGCGATGGACGTCTCCGGCAGCATGCGCGCGACCGACGTCAAGCCGAGCCGGCTCGTCGCGGCGCAGGAGGCGGCGCGTGCGTTCGTCGCCGGGCAGCCGCGCACCACGCGGATCGGCGTCGTGTCGTTCGCCGCAACGGCGTCCGTCGTGCAGTCGCCCACCGACAACCGCGAGGACATCCTGGCCGCGATCGCGCGGTTCGAGCTGCAGCGCGGTACCGCGGTCGGCAGCGGCATCCTCGTTTCGCTGAAGATGCTCTTTCCGGACCTCGAGTTCGATCTGCGCTCGTACAACCCGCGCCCCGACGCGCAGAAGAGCACGCCGCTCGATCCCTCGCGCCCGGGGGCCAAATCGCCGCCAAAGCCGGTCCCGCCCGGCTCGTACACGTCCGCTGCGATCATCCTGCTGACCGATGGCCAGACGACGACGGGGCCGAACCCGATCGAGGCGGCCAAGATGGCGGCCGACCGCGGCGTGCCGGTCTACACCGTCGGCGTCGGCACGCAGAGCGGCGAGACGATCGGCGGCGAAGGCTGGTCGTTCCGGGTGCGGCTCGACGAGGACTCGCTCAAGTCGATCGCCGGGCTGACCCGCGGCGAGTATTTCTACGCCGGGACCGCGACCGACCTGCAGAAGATCTACAAGAACCTCAATACGCGGCTTTTCTTCGAACAGAAGCCGATGGAGATCACCGCGCTCTTCGCCGCTGCCGGCGCCCTGGCTGCCTTTCTGGCCGCGCTGCTGTCATTGCTCTGGTTCAACCGGATCCTGTAGCCCGGGACGGCCGGCGCCCGGGCCGGCGGCCCGGCGTATGGGTTTCCCCGGCGGGATGCCGGACGGTGGGCGGCAGTTGATGCATCGGCGAGCCTGCGCGCGTACCATCCGATCTTGTTTGCTACAACGGACCGGGGAGCCCGCGTGGCCGCAGGAGAGAAGTACTGGGCGTTCATCAGCTACAGCCACCGGGACGCCGCGGCGGCCTCGGCGCTGCAGCGCGCGCTTGAAACCTACCGTATCCCGACGCGGCTGGTCGGCACGCGGACCGGCGTCGGCGAGGTCCCGGCCTACGTCAAGCCGGTCTTCCGCGACCGCGAGGAGATGCAGGCCGGCGCGGATCTGAAGTCCACCGTCCGCGCGGCGCTGGCGGACAGCCGATACCTGATCGTCATCTGCTCGCCCGACGCGGCCCGCTCGCCTTGGGTGGACCGGGAAATCATCGAATTCAAGCAGATCCACGGCGAGAGTCGCGTGCTCGCCCAGATCGTCGCCGGCGAGCCGTTTGCGAGCCGGATGCCCGGCCGCGACGCGGAGGAATGCTTCCCGGAGGCATTGCGATTCGAGCTCGACCCTACCGGCGAACCGATCGGTGAGCCGGTCGAGCCTGTCGCCGCCGACGTCCGGCCGAACGGCGACGGCAAGAAGCTCGCGTTGCTCAAGCTCGTCGCCGGGATGATCGGCGTCGGCGTCGACGAACTCGTCCGCCGCGACGCGCAGCGCGCCGTGCGGCGGATGACGAAGGTAGCCATCGCCGCGGTCGCCGGCATGGCGACGATGGCGGTGCTGACGTTCATGGCGGTGGAATCGCGGAACGAGGCCCAGCGCCAGCGCGCGCAGGCCGAAGACCTGATCGAGTTCATGCTCGGCGATCTGCGCAGAAAACTGGTTCCGGTTGGCCGGCTCGACGTGCTCGACTCGCTCGGGGCGAAAGCGCTCGCCTACTACGCGGCAGAGGATCCCGACCGGTTCGACGCCGACTCGCTCGCCCGGCGCTCGCACGCGCAGCGGCTGATCGGCGAGATCCGCGAGCAACGGGGCAAGCTCGACGAGGCACTCACCGCGTTCCAGAGCGCCGCCGACACGACCGCCGCGCTGCTCGCGCGCGCCCCCGGTGACGGCCAGCGGATCTTCGACCATGCGCAGAGCGTCTACTGGGTCGGGTACATCGCGTGGCGGCGCGGGCAGGCCCGGTCGGCCGAGGAATCCTTTCTCAAGTATCGCGAGCTCGCGCAGCGACTGGTGCGGATCGATCCCGCCAACGTCGACTGGCAGCTCGAAACCGCGTACGCAAGTCAGAACCTCGGTGTGGCGCAGCTGGACCGGGCGCATTCGGCCGAAGCGCTGCTTTCGTTCTCCGAATCCCGGTCGGTGCTGGCGCGGTTGGTCCGAGCGAGGCCGGAACTGTCGACGGATCTGGCCGAGAACCACGGCTGGACGGCGCGGGCACTCGAAGCCGGTGGCGACTTCGACGGTGCCGTGGCGCAGCAACTCCAGCGGCTTGCCGTACTGCGCTCGTCTCCCGATGCCGTGGCTGACCGGCAGGTGCAGCAGCAGATGGCAAACGCCGATGCCGCGCTCAGCCGGTTGCTGCTCAGCCTGCACGACTTGAAGGCAGCGGAGGAGCATGCGCGCGCATCGACGGATCGCACCGACGGGCTGGTCGCCTCGGATCCCGACAACATGTTCTGGCTCTCGGAATCGTCGTTCAGCCGAATGGGACTGGCCGAGGTCGAGTACGAGTCCGGCAAGCGCGCTCTGGCGCATGCCGACAGCGAGCGCCTGGCGCCGTCTATTTCACGGTTGCTCGCGAGCGACGCATCGGCGATGAACTGGCACATGAATCTTCGTGGACGTGCGCTGTCCCTGCGAGCGCGGATTGCGCTGGCAGAGGGCCGCCAGGTAGCAATCGATGCCATCGACGGTTACCTGGCCGACGTGCACGGCTTCGAATCCCTGGGCATACAGCCGAACGCGGACGAGACCACCATCGTCGCCTCCGTGGAGATGACACTGGGCGACCTGCTGGACCGCAGCGGGAAACCCGAGGTCGCGGTGCGGCACTGGCGCGCGGCGGCAGCCCGCGTGCGACCGCTCGCGGAGCGGGACAACTACGCGGCCATCACGCTGCTGGCGCGCGCCCAGTTGCGCTTGGGGCAGCCCGTCGAGGCGCGCTCGCTCGCCGCGCGTGTGCAAACATCGAGGTATCGGCACCCGGCCTACGCCGATCTCGTCAGCGAACTGGCGCAGGTGGCGGGACTCGCGCAGTCCGATGCCGGATCCAAGGGAAAATGATGGGGGATCGAGTCCGCTGCCGCGGTTCGATCCGACGATCAGGAATCGGAAGCCGGATACGACACCGACGAGAAAGGCGAGCGAAGCGCGTACGAAGTCGAACACCGGCTCCCGCGATTGCCGGATTTGCCAACGCGCTGACACCGGCGGCGGGGCCGGCTCAGTCTACGTCAAGGGGAAGATAGATGGAAATGAAGACCTGGGCACCGGCCGTCGCCGTCACCGCGATTCTGCTCGGCGGCGCGTTCCTCGCGCTGAAAGCGTTTCCAGAGCAATTCAAGACGGCGACCGCGAGGACGGAGTGCACGAAGAAGCAATGCGATGTCTACGTAAAGTTCAAGTTGCTGAACTGGGACCTGGTGATCGATTACGACCTGGTCGAGGTCAAGAAGGGCAACGACGACGTCGAGATCGTCTGGCATCTGCCGAAGAACAAGGTGTACCGGTTCGATACGGCCGACGGCGTGGTGCTCAAGTATCCGGATCCGGCCCCGAATGGCGACGACGATGGCCAGATTGATCAGCGGTGGGCGATGGACGACCACGGCACCCAAATGCAGCAGGGAGTTGACTATCATTGGCGCACCAAGAATACGACTGCCAAGTCCTATCTCTATGTCATCACCGTCACCGATCCGACGACCACGCCCAACAAGAAATACGTGCTGGATCCCACGATCCGCAACCAGGGCCATTGACTCGCGGTACCCGGCGGCGAGTGCGACGTCGATGGGACCGCGACGGCACCCGGCGCATCCGCCGTGACTGCCGCACGCGTGTCGTCCTCTTCGGCCTCGATCACCGACGGTGGGGCGAGATGCGGATGGCCTTGCCAGATGCGTAGCCCCGAACGGTCGATCCGCGCCGCCCTCGACGCCGCGCTCAACGTCGACGCGCTGGACCTCGCGCGGAAGGCAGCGGCCGAGCGGCCGGATGAGGCCGGTCGGGCCGCTGACCGGTATCATCCTCATCTCGACCACCGGAGACCACAATTGAAGAAGCTCTTGTCGCTCGCCGCCGTGCTGGCGCTCGCCTTCGTTCCCTGCGTCGATATCGGCGCGCAGGCGACCAGCGCCAGCGATCACTTCGTCAACGTCACCGTCGTGAACGGAACGATCGTGGTCAATCCGGAGATCCTGCCGGTAAAGGGCAAGAATCCCACGATATTTTGGGTGCTGCAGACCGCCGATTGGACGTTTCCCGACGACGCGATCGTCTTCAAGACCGGCACCGACGATCAGTTCTTCGACGGCCAGGTGCAGGCCAGCGGGCGCAAGTACCACCTCAAGGACAGGAACACGGTCCTTCGCAGCTACGACTATACGATCAAAGTGCAATTGGGGACGCGGCGGCTGCAACGCGATCCGACGATCAAGAACCAGGGTAACTGACGCGTCGGCCGCTGTTGCCAGGGTCCTGTGGCAGAGCACCCCGGCCGCGTGGCGGACCCGTTTCGATCTGTGAGCACCATACCGTTGAACACCGGCGCGCATGCCATCCGCGCCGCCCTCGACGCCGCGCTCAACGTCGACGCGCTCGACCTTGCGAGGAAGGCGGCGGTCGAGCGGCCGGACGAGGCCGAGGTGCGTTACCTCGGTGCGCTCGCGTCGGCGCGGCTGGGTGCACTGGCCGAGGCGGAGCGCTGGCTGGCGCACGTCGACCGCGACGTGCTCGGCAGCGGCGACCTCGCGGTTGAGGTGTGGAGCCTGGTCGGGCGGATCGCCAAAGAGCGCTACGCGACGGCGGCCGACCGGTCGTCCTCCCCCGCGCGCGATCTCGCCCATGCCGCGATCGACGGCTACCGGCGCGCGTTCGCTATCGGCGGCTCCGCATATCCGGCGGTGAACGCGGCGACGATGGCGATGCTCGTCGGCGACGGCGAACTGGCGCTTTCGCTGGCGCAGCAGGCGCTGAAATCGTCCGGTGGCGCCGACGATCACTGGCGCCACGCGACCGTGGGTGAAGCGAAGCTCGTGCTCGGGGACGTCGACGCCGCGCGCGCTGATTACGCCGAGGCGCGCCGTCGCGCCGGCAGCCGGTTCGGCGACATCGCGTCGATGCGGCGCCAGCTCCTCCTGATCGGATCACCGGATGCGCACGCGATGCTGGACGCGGTGCCGGCGCCGCGCGTCATCGCCTTCTCCGGACACGTCATCGATCGCCC
>JBDTVU010000065.1:0-18266 GCA_040007035.1 Betaproteobacteria bacterium
CGAGGTGGTTGCGCGTCGGCGTCAGGAACACGGGGATCGCGCCGGTCATCGTGATTGCGTGCAGGATCGACACGTGGCAGTTGCGGTCGACGACGACGATGTCGCCGGGCGCGACGTTGGCGTGCCACACCATCTTGTTCGACGTCGACGTGCCGTTGGTGACGAAGAAGCAATGGTCGGCGTTGAAGATCCGCGCCGCGTTGCGCTCGGCGGCGGCGACCGGCCCCGAGTGGTCGAGCAGCTGCCCCAGTTCGTCGACCGAGTTGCAGACGTCGGCGCGCAGCATGTTCTCGCCGAAGAACTGGTGGAACATCTGGCCGACCGGGCTCTTCAGGAACGCCACGCCTCCCGAGTGCCCGGGGCAGTGCCACGAGTACGAGCCGTCCTGCGCATAGTCGACCAGCGCCCGGAAGAACGGCGGCGCCAGCGAATCCATGTACGCCTTCGTCTCGCGGATGATGTGCCGGGCGACGAACTCCGGCGTGTCCTCGAACATGTGGATGAAGCCGTGCAGCTCGCGCAGGATGTCGTTCGGGATGTGCCGCGACGTCCGCGTCTCGCCGTACAGGTAGATCGGGATCTCCGCGTTCTTGAACCGGATCTCCTCGATGAACTTGCGCAGGTTGAGCACCGCCGGGTCGACCTCCGGTCCCGGCGTGAACTCCTCGTCGTCGATCGACAGGATGAACGCCGAGGCGCGGCTCTGCTGCTGCGCGAACTGCGACAGGTCGCCGTAGCTCGTCACCCCGAGCACTTCCATCCCCTCCTTCTCGATGGCGCCCGCGAGCGCGCGGATGCCGAGGCCCGACGTGTTCTCTGAGCGGAAGTCTTCGTCGATGATGACGATCGGGAAGCGGAATTTCATGGGCTTCGGGGCCTCGCAATGGGACGTCCGGGTCGCCGGTGGCGTCACCGGGATAGCGCCGCCGCGGGGAACGCCCACGCCGGCGGGCAGGAAAGGCGCGAATTATGGGGCGATTCTCCCCCCGTGGCTATGGAAAGCCGGGGAGGATGGCCGCAGGCGTTGCAGCGCCGCGACACGCACATCCTGCACCGGCGGCGGCACCGCGGGAAGCGATCGGCGCGAACCGTCCGCCGTCAGAGGTTGGCCGCCGCGATCGCGCCGGCCCAGACCAGAAGCCCGATCCCCAGCGGCGTCCGCAGCCGCCGCCCCCACGGCAGGTTCTTTTCCGCCGCCATCACGGCCGCCAGCGCGAGCATCCAGCCGAGGCTGCCGGTCCCGACGACGAACATCAGCAGCATCAGCGCCCAGCAGCAGCCGACGCAGAAGACGCCGTGGTCGAGGCCGATCCGAAACGCCTCGCGCGTCGGCGACCGCCCGTGCCATCGCGCGCCGACGAAGCCGAACGGGGTGCGGCATTCGTCGAGGCAGCGGTACTTGAGCGCGCTCCACTGGAACAGCCCGGCGCCGGCAAGGACCACCGCGCCGACCGCCCAGCCATTGGCGATGAACCACGGCGATTGCGCCGACGCCCATCGCAACGTCGAGTCGGCGCCGTGGGCGAGGAGACCGAACGCGACCCACGCCGCGAAGAATCCCAGCACGACGAGCGCGGCGAGCCGTCCCGCGTCCGGGCGGGCGCCAGTGATCCGGCGGAACATCGCGAGCAGCGGGAACGTCGTCGGCAGCATCATCGCCGCGATCATCAGCACCCAGGCCGCCGCGTGCGCGATTGCCGGAACCACGATGTCGCCCTGCGGGATCGCGCGGCACAGCGCGGCCAGCGCGCCGGCCTCGGCCCAGCCGTCGTGCTCCAGGTAGCGCCCGTACGGGCTTGCGCTCCACGCTCCAAGTGCGGCCCAGGCCGCGACGACGAGCGCCGCCATCAGCGTCCAGAACAATACCTGGCGCCCGCCGGCGGCGGGTGCTGCGGTCGACGCCGCCGCGGATCCTTCGTTGAGCATGGAGGGGCCAGCGCCCGGCCCCGGATCTCCCCGGGGCGATCGGGCGGCAGCGCGGCCGGCTTACGAGTGGAACACGAACGTGCTCTGCAGCGCGTTGTGGCCCTTGATGTCGAGGTCGATGCCGAGCTTCGCGTTCTTCGACCGGTAGCGCGGCGCCTTGCCGACGAACACCGGCGCGCCGGGGACCGTGGAGAAGACCGTGTCCGTCAGCGTCGTCGTGGCGCCGGACGCGCTGGTGAACGGCTCGAGTTCCGCGTAGCCCGCGTCGCCCAGCTTGATCGTCCCCCTGCCGCCCTCAACGGTGAAGGTGATCGGCACCTTCTCGACCGAGACCACCTCGCCGATCAGCTTGACCAGATCGGCGACCGGCCCGCCGGCCTTGCCCGTGTACACCTTGAGGATCGCCGCCTCCTGCTGCGGGGTGACGCGCTCGTCGAGGTAGACGGCCGCCTTCCAGTTCCCCTGCAGGATGTTGCCCGGGACGTGCGCGATCAGCGCGATCGTCCGGTCGGACACGTCGACGCCGTCGATCGTACCTTTGTCGAACCGCCACGCGACGATCGTGTCGCAGGTGCCGAAATCCGGGTCTTCGCCGATCCAGCACGGGCAAAGCACGCGACAGTTGCAGACTTCCAGCAGGCGCCCTTCGAGGTGATAAGCCACGGTTGCCTCCGTCAGTTGTCGAGCCGGGGAACAAAACCGACCGATTCTCATTCCGGTCGGCGGACTTGCATCCTACGCCTGCGATTGCCGGGATGCCATACGCGGTGCGGCGGACGTGGTCAGCGCCGCCCGCCGGCCAACGCCGCCGAGCCGGGATGGGCGCGCAGCCGGGCCATCGCCCAGACGCCGGCGGCCGGACCGATCGCCAGCGGCAGGAAGGCGTAGCGCCAGCTCAGCGCGTCGACGAGGTACGGCATCAGGTGGATCGTGACGAGGGTGAGCGTGAAGCCCATCGCCGTCTGCACCGTCAGCATCGTGCCGACGCGGGCGCGGTCGGCGAGCTCGGCGATCGACGCCGAGAACTGCGCCGAGTCGGCGACGATGCTGATGCCCCAGACGAGCCCGAGCGCGACGAGGATCGTCGGATCACCGCCGAACGCGAGCCCGATCGTCGCCGCGCAGCTCCCGCTCACCGCCATCGCCGCGATCGTCAGCGTCGTGCGTCCGAGCCGGTCGGCGAGGAGCCCTGCGCCGACCGAGCCGATCGCGCCGGCGCCGATCACCGCGAATGCCGCGAGCTTGGCTCCGACGGCTGCGGAGTCGGCGGGAAGCGAACGAGCGAAGCTCGCGTCGAAGAACACGCCGATCCACGCCCACATCGCATAGAGCTCCCACATGTGGCCGAGGTAGCCCAGGTTCGCGAGCCGCAGCGGCACGTCGCGCCACGCGGCGAGCGCCGCGCGCGGGTCGAATCGCGGCGTGGGCGCGCGGTTCGGGCCGATGCCGGCGAGTCCGATCGCTGCCGCGGCGACGAGCGCGCTCGCCGACGCCGCCGCCAGCGGGATCCGCCAGTCGATGCCGCCGATCGCGTTGAAGAGGTGCGGCGACGCGGACCCCAGCGTCAGCGCGCCGACGAGAATGCCGACCATCAGGCCCATGTCGCCTTTCGCCCATGTCGCCGCGAGCTTCATGCCGACCGGGTAGACGCCCGCCATGCATGCGCCGGTGACCACCCGCAGCAGCGGCGCCACGATCCCCGCCGGATCGACCGCGAGCAGCAGCGCGTTGGCGACGCCGCCGACGCCTGCGCACACGGCGAACAGCCGGCGCGGATCGACCCGGTCGGGGAGCCCGAGGATGGCGCTGGCGAGGCAGCCCAGCACGAAGCCTGCCTGGACGCCGCTCGTCAGCGCCGCTTGCTGGAACGGCGACAGACGGAACTCGGCGACGAGCGCTGGAATGATCGCCGAGGCCGAGAACCACAGCGCCATCGCGGCGACCTGGCAGAACGCGATGATCGCGATCGATGCGAGCTTCGACTGCGCCACTCCGGTCATCACCGCATCTCCCGGCCCGTGCAGCGCGCAGTCCGCGTCAGATCTTGGGCAAGGTAACGCCCTGCTGGCCCTGATACTTGCCGCCACGATCCTTGTACGAAGTTTCGCACACCTCGTCGGACTCGAAGAAGATGACCTGCGCGACGCCCTCGTTCGCGTAGATCTTGGCGGGCAGCGGCGTGGTGTTGGAGAACTCGAGTGTGACGTAGCCTTCCCACTCCGGCTCGAACGGCGTCACGTTGACGATGATGCCGCACCGCGCGTAGGTGCTCTTGCCGAGGCAGATCGTCAGCACGTTGCGCGGGATCCGGAAGTACTCGATGGTGCGCGCCAGCGCGAACGAGTTCGGCGGGATGATGCAGACGTCGCCGGTGAAATCGACGAACGATCCGGCATCGAACGCCTTCGGGTCGACGATCGTCGAGTTGATGTTGGTGAAGATCTTGAATTCGCGCGAGCAGCGGATGTCGTAGCCGTAGCTCGACGTGCCGTAGGAGACGATCTTCTTGCCGTCGACCTCGCGCACCTGCCCCGGCTCGAACGGCTCGATCATCCGCGTCGACTGCGCCATCCGGCGGATCCATTTGTCGGACTTGATCATGCCGCCTCTACGTGTTCTGGATGACGATGCTCGGGAACTTCGCCGAGAAGTCCTCGGCCTTCTGCGCGACGAACACCGCCGTCTTGCGCGCAATCTCGCGGTAGATGCTGGCGACCTTGCCGTCGGGATCGGCGACCACCGTCGGGCGGCCCGAGTCGGCCTGCTCGCGGATCCGGATGTCGAGCGGCAGCGCGCCGAGGAACGGCACGTTGTAGTCGGCGCACATCTTCTCGCCGCCGCCGGCGCCGAAGATGTGCTCGGCGTGGCCGCACTTCGAGCAGATGTGGATGCTCATGTTCTCGACGATGCCGACGATCGGCACGCCGACCTTCTCGAACATCTTGAGCCCCTTGCGCGCGTCCAGCAGCGCGATGTCCTGCGGCGTGGTGACGATCACCGCGCCGGTGACCGGCACCTTCTGCGACAGGGTGAGCTGGATGTCGCCGGTGCCGGGCGGCATGTCGACGACGAGATAGTCGAGGTCGCGCCAGTTGGTGTCCTTCAGCAGTTGCTCCAGCGCCTGCGTCACCATCGGCCCGCGCCACACCATCGGCGTGTCGACGTCGATCAGGAAGCCGATCGACATCGCCTGCAGGCCGTACGCCTCCAGCGGCTCCAGCGTCTTGCCGTCCTTCGACTCGGGGCGCCCGGCGATGCCCAGCATCGTCGGTTGCGACGGGCCGTAGATGTCGGCGTCGAGCACGCCGACCTTGGCGCCCTCGGCGGCGAGTGCCAGCGCGAGGTTGACCGCGGTGGTCGACTTGCCGACGCCACCCTTGCCGGAGGCGACGGCGATGATGTTCTTGACGCCCGGAACGAGCTTCACGCCGCGCTGCACCGCGTGCGACGTGATCTTCTGCGTGACGTTGACGGTAATCCTGCCCGCGCCCGGCATTGCCGCGAGCGTCTGCGTCACGAGCTTCTGCAGCGACTCGTGCTGGCTCTTCGCCGGATAGCCGAGCTGCAGGTCGACGGCGATGTCGGCGCCGGTGATGACGATCTTCTTCACCGCCTTGCCGGCGACGAAATCGCGGCCGGTATTGGGGTCGGTGAGCGCAGCGAATCGGGCGTGGACGTCGGCCTCGGTGATGGCCATCGGATGCTCCGTGGAAGGCGTGATCGAAAAAACGGGAAAAGCGCTCGATTTTAACGAAAAACGCCGGGATTCGATATTCGGCCTCCGGTGCTTTGCTAGAATTGACGTTTCACCCTGCGTAGCGCAAGGTTTTCCGCGATGTCCGCCCCCCGCCGCAAGCTCTTCGTGACCACGGCGCTGCCGTACGCCAACGGCGCGTTCCACATCGGCCACGTCATGGAGTACATCCAGGCCGACATCTGGGTGCGCTTCCAGCGGATGCAGGGGCACGAAGTGCATTTCGTGTGCGCTGACGACACCCACGGCGCGCCGATCATGCTGAAGGCCGAGGCCGAGGGCGTGACGCCGCAGCAGTTGGTGGCGAGGATCGCCGCGACGCGGCCGAAGCACCTCGCGGGCTTCCACATCGGCTTCGACCACTGGCATTCGACCGATTCGCCGGAGAACGTCGAGCTGTCGCAGGACATCTACCGCAAGCTGAAGGCGCGCGGCCTCATCTACGACAAGCCGGTCGAGCAGTTCTACGACCCGGTGAAGGCGATGTTCCTGCCCGACCGCTACATCAAGGGCACGTGCCCGAAGTGCGGCGCGAAGGACCAGTACGGCGACGCCTGCGAGAACTGCAGCTCGACCTACGCGCCGACCGACCTCGTCGACCCCTATTCGACGCTGACCGGCGTACGGCCCGAATTGCGGACGTCGAAGCACCTGTTCTTCCGGCTGTCGCACTCCGACATCGTCGCCTTCCTGCGGCAGTGGACGCGGCGGCCCGCGCAAGGGCAATCGCTGCAGCCCGAGGTGCTGAACAAGATCCACGAATGGCTGGGTGTGGACGGCGGGCCCGACAAGCTGACCGACTGGGACATCTCGCGCGACGCGCCGTACTTCGGCATCCCGATTCCCGACGAGCCCGGCAAGTACTTCTACGTCTGGCTCGACGCGCCGGTCGGCTACCTCGCGTCGCTGAAGCACTATTTCGACAGCGGCAAGGCGAAGGCGAACGGCGAGCCGCGCGGCTTCGCCGAATTCCTTTCCGCTTCCGACATCGAACAGTTCCACTTCATCGGCAAGGACATCGTCTATTTCCACACGCTGTTCTGGCCGGCGATGCTGAAGTTCGCCGGCGCACCGTACCGCGTGCCCGACAACGTGTTCGTCCACGGTTTCCTGACCGCGCTGGGCGAGAAGATGTCGAAGTCGCGCGGCACCGGCATCAGCCCCGGCTACTACCTCGACCTCGGCCTCGACGCCGAGTGGCTGCGCTACTACCTCGCGGCGAAGCTCAACGACAAGGTCGAGGACATCGACTTCAATCCGGATGATTTCGTCGCCCGCGTCAACAGCGACCTGATCGGCAAGTACGTCAACATCGCGAGCCGGGCGGCGAAATTCATCACCGAGCGGTTCGACGGCAAGCTCGCGCACGGGCCGGAAACGCGCGCCATCGGGCAGACCTTCGGTCCGAGCCTCGCCGCAGCGGCGGAGCGCTACGGCGCCCGCCAGTACAGTCAGGTCGTCCGCGACGCGATGGCAGCAGCCGACCGTTTCAACGAAGCCTTCGACAAGGCGAAGCCGTGGGCGCTGGCAAAGGAAGCCGGGCGCGAGGCCGAGCTGCAGGACATCTGCTCGCGGGCGCTCTTCGGCTTCAAGTACCTCACCGTCGTGCTCGCGCCGATCCTGCCGGCGACGGCGGCGAAGGTCGCGCGGAGCTTCTTCGGCCTCGGCCGCGACTTCGTCTGGGCCGACGCGCTCGAGGCGCCCACGTCGATCGCGCCCTTTGCGCACCTGATGAACCGCATCGACCCGAAGCAGATCGACGCGCTGCTCGAAGGGCCGAAGCCCGAAGCGGCGAAGCCGGCATCGGCGCCTGCAGCACCGGCGGCCGCGCCCGCCGCTGCGCCGACGCCCGCCGCCGGCACGATCTCGATCGACGACTTCGGCAAAGTCGACCTGCGGATCGCGCGGATCGTCAACGCGGAGCACGTCGACGGTGCCGACAAGCTGCTGAAGCTGACGCTCGAAGTCGGCGAAGGTCGTCACCGCACCGTGTTCGCCGGGATCAAGTCGGCGTACAAGCCCGAGGACCTCGTCGGCCGCCTGACGCCGATGGTGGCGAACCTCGCGCCGCGCAAGATGAAGTTCGGGTTGTCGGAAGGCATGGTGCTCGCCGCATCGGGCGAAGGCCCCGGCATCTTCCTGCTCGCGCCGGACGCCGGCGCCTTGCCAGGGATGCGCGTCAAGTGATCGACGGCGGGTCCGCCACGCACCGCCGGCGCGGACGCTGACCACGCGCACGATGCAGCCGGACCCGCTTGCCCTCGTCATCGCCGCGATCGCGGCGTGGCTCGCGATCGGCGCGCTGGGGATGCTGCGCCCGCGCAGCCTTCCGTTCATCAGCCACGTGCTGTTTCCCGCCGGCGCCGCGGTTGCGCTGGCGCTCGCCGTCGTCGCGTTCACGGCGATCGGCCCGCTGCCGCAATCCGCGGTGCTGCCGCTCGGCCTGCCCGACCTCCCGTTCCACCTGCGCCTGGATTCGCTGTCGGCGTTCTTCCTGCTGCTGCTGGGCGCCGCGGGCACGGCGATCTCGGTGTTCTCGGCCGGCTATTTCCGGCAGAGCGAGGGCACGCCGCCCGGGCTCATCTGCTTCCTGTACCACGCGTTCCTCGCGTCGATGGCGCTGGTGCTCGTCGCCGACGACGCCTACGTGTTCATGGTCGCATGGGAATCGATGGCGCTGTCGTCGTTCTTCCTCGTCACCACCGAGCACCGGATTCCCGAGATCCGCCGCGCCGGTTTCCTCTACCTGCTGATCGCCCACGTCGGCGCGATCGGCATCCTGCTCTGCTTCGGCGTGCTGCAGGGCGGCAGCGGCGACTACACGTTCGGCTCGATGCGGTCGATGGTACTGACCGGCGCGTGGCCGTCGGTGGCGTTCTTCCTCGCGCTGTTCGGCTTCGGCGCCAAGGCCGGGCTGGTGCCGATGCACGTCTGGCTGCCCGAGGCGCACCCCGCGGCGCCGTCGCCGGTGTCGGCGCTGATGAGCGGCGTGATGCTGAAGACGGCGATCTACGGCCTCCTGCGGGTGACCTTCGACCTGCAGAACGGCCAGCTCTGGTGGTGGGGCGTGATTGCGCTGTCGCTGGGGCTCGTCACCGCGCTCTTCGGCGTCATCTTCGCCGCCGCGCAGACCGACATGAAGCGGCTGCTCGCGTATTCGTCGATCGAGAACATCGGCATCATCGTCGCCGGCATCGGCCTCACGATCCTGTTCAAGTCCTACGGCAAGACGCTGCTCGCCGCGATCACGCTTACCGCCGTGCTCTACCACGCGCTCAATCACGCATTCTTCAAGAGCCTGCTGTTCCTCGCCACCGGCTCGGTGCTGCACGCGACGAAGGAAAGGAGCCTCGGCAAGCTCGGCGGCCTGATCCACCGGATGCCGTGGGTGGCGTGGCTGGCGCTCGTCGGCACGCTGGCGACCGCCGGCCTGCCGCCGTTGAACGGCTTCGTCTCCGAGTGGCTGCTGCTGCAGGCGTTCCTGTTCACGCCGAGCCTGCCGCAGTCGTTCGTCAACATGCTGGTGCCGGTCGCCGCGGCGGCGCTGGTGCTCGCCGTCGCCCTCGGCGCGTACGTGATGGTCAAGTTCTACGGCGTGATCTTCCTCGGCCAGCCGCGCGAGGCGAACCTCGCCTACGCGAAGGACGCCGGGCCCCTCGAGCGCGCGGCGCTGGTCTGGCTCGCCGCCGGCTGCGTGCTGCTGGGGCTGTTCCCGGTCAACGTCATCGCGATGCTCGACCCGATCAACGCGATGCTGATCGGGTCGACCGCCGGCCACGCGCTGACGAGCAACTGGCTGCTGCTGGCGCCGATATCGGCCGACCGCTCGAGCTACAGCCCGCTGGTGCTGCTGCTCGTCGTCGCCGGCGTCGTGTTGTTGACGATCCAGATCGTCCATCGGCTCTACCACGGCCGCGTGCGCCGGGCGCCGCCGTGGGACTGCGGCTTCCCGCTGCAGACGCCGCGGATGCAGGACACCGCCGAAGGTTTCGGCCAGCCGATCCGGCAGGTGTTCGAACCGTTCTTCCGGCTGGAGCGGCACCTGCCATCGCCGTTCGACACGGCGCCCGTCTACTCGGTGAAGGCCGACGACCACTGGTGGCACTGGCTGTACCTGCCGATCGCGCGGGCCGCCGACTTCGTCGCGCGGCTGGTCGGGCTGATCCAGCAGGGACGGATCTCGGTATACCTCACCTACAGCTTCTTCACGCTGCTGGCGCTGCTGCTGTTCGTCAAATGACGGTCTCCGCCATCCTGTCGCAGTTGTTGCAGCTCGCCATCGCGCTGGCGCTGGCGCCGCTGCTCGTCGGCTGGATCAACCAGTGCCGCGCCTGGCTGCAGAACAAGTCGGCGCCGTCGCTGCTGCTGCCGTACCGGATGATCCGCAAGCTGTTCGCCAAGGACGCCATCGTCGCCACGAACGCGTCGCCGATCTTCCGCATCGCGCCGTACGTCGTCTTCGGCGCGATGTGCTGCGCGGCGGCGATCGTGCCGTCGCTCGCCACCGACCTGCCGTTCGCCCGCGCCGCCGACACCATCGCGCTGGTCGGGCTGTTCGCGCTGGCGCGGGTGTTCATTGCGCTGGCGGCGATGGACATCGGCACGGCGTTCGGCTCGCTCGGGGCGCGGCGCGAGATGTTCGTCGGCTTCCTCGCCGAGCCGGCGCTGTTGATGGTGCTGTTCACCGCGTCGCTGATCTCCGGCTCGACGTCGCTGCCGACGATCGTCGACACGCTGGCCCACCGCGAGCTCGCGATCTACCCCAGCCTGGCGCTCGCGGGCGTCGCCTTCACGATGGTGTCGCTGGCGGAGAACGCGCGAATCCCGATCGACAACCCGGCGACGCACCTCGAGTTGACGATGATCCACGAGGCGATGATCCTCGAATACTCGGCGCGCCACCTCGCGCTGATCGAGTGGGCGTCGGCGCTGAAGCTGTTCAACTACTCGTGCCTCGGGCTCGCCATCTTCTTCCCGTTCGGCATCGCCGCCGGCAGCAGCGACTGGCTGGCGATCCTCGGCGCGGCGCCGCCGCTGGTCGGCAAGCTGCTGATCGGCGGCTTCGTGCTGGCGCTGATCGAGACGCTGTCGGCGAAGATGCGGATCTTCCGGGCGCCGGAGTTCCTCGGCACCGCGTTCCTGCTCGCCGTGCTGGCGATGCTGGTCAACCAGCTGCTGGGCAGCTGACACGCGCGATGGCCGCCCTACCCTTCTACGCTCAGCTGATCAACCTGTTCGCGGCGATCCTGCTGCTGCTGTCGTTCGCAATGCTGGCGCAGCGCCGCGTGCTGTCCTTGATCGATCTGTTCGCCGCGCAGGGACTGGCGCTCGCCGCATCGACGGCGATCGTCGCCTGGGGCACCGGGCAGGCGCACCTGTACGGCTCGGCCGCACTGACGCTGGTGCTGAAGGTGATGCTGCTGCCGTGGATCCTGCACCGGCTGATCCGCCGGCTCGACGTCAAGTGGGACGTCGAGCCGCTGATCAACATCCCGACGACGATGCTGGTCGGCATCGTGCTGGTCGTGTTCTCGTTCAACCTCGCCGTCCCCATCTCGCAGCTCGCGAGCACGGTGACCCGCGCCACGCTGGGCATCGCGATGGCCTGCGTGATGCTGTCGTTCCTGATGATGATCACGCGGCGCAAGGCGATCCCGCAGGTGATCGGCTTCCTGTCGATGGAGAACGGCCTCTTCTTCGCGGCGACGTCGGCCACCTACGGCATGCCGATGGTGGTCGAGCTCGGCATCGCGCTCGACGTGCTGGTCGGCATGCTGATCCTGGGCGTGTTCTTCTTCCAGATCCGCGAGCAGTTCGACAGCCTCGACCTGAAGCACCTCGAGAAGCTGAGGGAAGGCGAGTGAGCGAGCCGGCCGAAGGCAGAGGCGCGAAGCGCGCGTCGGCGAGCGACCGAGGGCGCCCGACCACGCGGCGCGTCGCAACATGCAAGGGCGCGCTGAGGGCGCAGGAGTAACCATGTACGAGATTCTCGCCGTCCTCGGCTTCCCGCTCGCCGGCGGGTTCGTGCTCGCCATCGTCGGCGAGCGCGACGAGGCGCCCGCGGTCAACGTCGTCGCCAGCTTCCTGACGTTTGCGGCGTCGGTCGCGCTGACCGCGCGCGTGATTGCCGACGGCCCGATGCTGGTGCTGGACAAGATGTTCTTCGTCGACCCGTTCAACGTGTTCCTGGTGGCGCTGACGGCGTTCGTCGGCTTTACTACGTCGATCTTCTCGCGCCCGTACATGCGGATCGAGCACGAGCACGGCCGGCTCACCGCGGCGCGGCTGCGGCTCTACCACAGCATGTACCAGCTCTTCAATTTCACGATGCTGCTGGCGCTGCTGACCAACAACATGGGCATCCTCTGGGTGGCGATGGAGGCGGCGACGCTGACGACGGTGCTGCTCGTGTCGCTGTATCGGACACCCGCCTCGCTGGAGGCGGCGTGGAAGTACTTCATCCTCTGCGGCGTGGGCATCGCGCAGGCGCTGTTCGGGACGATCCTGCTCTACTTCGCCGCCGAGAAAGTGCTCGGCGCCGGCGGCGGTGCGCTGCTGTGGACCGAGCTCGACGCCGTCAAGGGCCAGCTCGAGCCGACGGTGCTCTCGCTCGCGTTCGTGTTCCTGCTCGTCGGGTACGGGACGAAGGTCGGCCTTGTGCCGCTGCACAACTGGCTGCCCGACGCCCACGCCGAGGGCCCGACGCCGGTGTCGGCGGTGCTGTCCGGGCTGCTGCTCAACGTCGCGCTGTACGCCGTCGTCCGCTGCAAGGTGCTGGTCGAGGGCGCCGTCCACACGGGAATCGCGCGGACGCTGATGATGGGCTTCGGCCTGCTGTCGGTCGTCGTCGCCGCGTTCCTGCTGTCGCGGCAGAAGGACATCAAGCGGCTGTTCGCGTACTCGTCGATCGAGCACATGGGGATCATCACGTTCGCCTTCGGCATGGGCGGCGCGATCGCCAACTTCGCCGGCCTGCTGCACATGACGGTCCACTCGCTGACGAAGTCGGCGATCTTCTTCGCCGTCGGCCACGCCGCGCAGAAGACCGGCACCCAGGCGATCGACGGCATCCGCGGCCTGGTCACGATCAGTCCCGCGATCGGATGGGGACTCGCGCTGGGCTCGCTGGCGATCCTCGGCATGCCGCCGTTCGGCGTGTTCGCCAGCGAGTTTCTGATCCTGACGACGGCGATGCGCGAGCAGCCGTGGGCGACGCCGTTCCTGCTGCTGGCGCTCGGCATCGCGTTCGCCGCGGTGTTCTCGCGGGTGCAGCCGATGGTGTTCGGCGAGACGACGGCGAAGCGGCTGCCGCACCGGCCGGCGATGCTGCCGGTGTTCGTCCACCTCGCGCTGGTGCTGATGCTCGGGCTGTGGATTCCGCCGTACCTTGCCGAGTGGTACCGGCAGGCGGCGAGGCTGATCGGATGACGACGGGCTCCCGGCGATGAACGTCTCTCCCCTCGGCCTCGCGGCTGCGGCGCTTCCCTCGGCGGTGCCGGCGCAGCGCGTCCCGGTGAGCTCCGGCCAGCTCCTCCCGGCGTGCCGGCTCGCGTGGGAACGCGGCGGCCGGCTGCTCGCGCTGTGGGCGAGCGATGAGCGCGACCGCAGCCGCGGATTCCTGCTGCGTGTCGCGCTCATCGACGGCGACGGGATCACGGTGCTCGAGCACACGCTGCCCGACGGCGACGCGCGCTTCCCCGACGTCGCCGCGATCTTTCCGGCGGCGAACCGGATGCAGCGCGCCGCGTTCGATCTCGTCGGCGTCGCGGCGGACGCCGACGACCAGCGGCCGTGGCTGTGGCTCGCGAGCTGGCCGATCGACCAGTTTCCGCTGCGCCGCGATTTCGTCGCGTCGCCGAAATGGGCGCCGGGGCAGGAGGAATATCCGTTCGTCCGGGTCGCCGGCGACGGCGTCCACGAGATCCCCGTCGGCCCCGTCCACGCGGGGATCATCGAGCCGGGGCATTTCCGCTTCCAGATCGTCGGCGAGAAGGTGCTGCGGCTGGAGGAACGGCTGGGCTGGATCCACAAGGGGATCGAGAAGCGGTTCGAGGCGCTGCGGCTGGCCGACGGCTATCGGCTCGCGGGGCGGGTGTCGGGCGACAGCACCGTCGCTTATGCGTGGGCTTACGCGCAGGCGGCCGAGGCGATCGCCGGCGTCGTGCCGCCGCCACGCGCGCTGTGGCTGCGCGCGCTGGCGCTGGAGCGCGAGCGGATCGCCAACCATCTCGGCGATCTCGGTTACCTCGGCAACGACGGCGGTTTCGCGTTCGGTCTCGCGCAGTTCTCGCGGCTGAAGGAGGACGTGCTGCGCGCGAACCTCGCCGCGTTCGGCCACCGTATGGCGATGGACTTCGTCGTGCCGGGCGGCGTCGCCTGCGATCCGCCGTCGGACGCCCTCGCGGTGATGCGCGACGAGTGCGCGTGGCAGGAGCGCGAGTTGCTGACGCTGCGCGGGATCTACGACGACCACGCCGGGCTGCAGGACCGCTTCCGCACCTGCGGCCAGGTCATGCCCCGGCTCGCGGCGAAGCTCGGCCTCTCCGGCCTCGCAGGCCGCGCGAGCGGGCAGGCGCACGACCTGCGCTGCGACTTCCCGACACCGCCGTACGACACGCTCACGGTCGGCAAGGTGACGCAGGCCGACGGCGACGTCGCCGCGCGCGTCGCCGTGCGCTTCGACGAGACGTTCGAATCGCTGCGACTCGTCCGGACAATCGTCGATTCGCTGCCGGACGGCGAAATCGGCGCGGCGTTGCCCGAGGCGCCGGCGTTCCGGCTCGGGCTGGGCTGCGTCGAAGGCTGGCGCGGGCCGGCGTTCGTCGCGCTCGAGAGCGGACCGGGCGGCGCGATCCGCCGCTGCCATCCGCACGACCCGTCGTGGTCGAACTGGCCGGTGCTGGAGCACGCGGTGATCGGCAACATCGTCCCCGACTTCCCACTGATCAACAAATCGTTCAACCTGTCCTACAGCGGCCACGACCTCTGACCATGCTCCACGTCCTCCGACAGATCGCAAGAACCGGGATCAAGTCCGAGCGCGCGCCCGCGCCCGCCGACGAGATGGTCGTCGTCGCGCGATTGCAGGAGAAGGTGCTGCGCACGCTTGGCCGTGCGCTGACGATCCGCCAGGTCGACGCCGGCTCCTGCAACGGCTGCGAGCTCGAGATCCACGCGCTCGGCAATCCGTACTACAACATCGAGGGGCTCGGCATCCGCTTCGTCGCCAGCCCGCGCCACGCCGACATGTTGCTCGTCACCGGGCCGGTGTCGAAGCACATGGCGATCGCGCTGCAGCGCACGTACGACGCCACGCCCGAGCCGAAGCTCGTGGTCGCCGTCGGCGACTGCGGCTGCACCGGGGGCATCTTCGGCGAGAGTTACGCGAGCCTCGGCCGCGTTGCCAACGTGATTCCCGTCGACGTCGAAGTGCCCGGCTGCCCGCCGACGCCGACGGTGCTGCTGCAGGGCATTCTCGCGGCGATCACCAGGCATGCGCCGCCGCCGTCCGATGCGGACGTTGCGCCGTCGGACAGCGAAAATTCCGACGATCAGGGACGGTGACGGGTCCGTCGGAAAGCGTCTGCAGACGGCACTCGCGACGCCCGAGCAGTGGGCAGGGATCGGCGCCGCGACCGCCGGCTCGTCGCAGCACAGGTGGAGAGGCAGTCGCCGGCGAATCTGGTTGACTGATAAGGATCAGCTTATCGGTCGGCCCCGCAAGTGATAAGCTCTTCCTTATCACCTGCAAAAGGAGGCGCCGACACCATGCCCACCCGCAGCCGCTTGCCTTCGGGCCCCGGCACTCTCGCCGATCAACTCGCCGCACTGCGCACTCACCCGCTCCCGCCCGTTCCCCGGACCGGCTGGTTGCGAGCCATCCGTGAAGCGTCCGCCTTGTCCACGCGGGAGCTGGCCGCACATCTGGGCATTTCGCAGCCGGCCGTCATCTACAACGAGCGCGCCGAAGTCGCGGGAACGATTTCACTGGCCCAGCTTGCCCGGATTGCCGGTGCGCTCGGGTGCGAAGTCCGCTATGTGCTGATCCCGCGCGTCGCGATGCGCAAGCGCACCCGCGCGGCGCCGGCGAGACGACCTGCCGCTCAGCCGCGCAACTGCCGCTCGTAGAGGATGTCCGGCTCGCCTTCCTCGTTGCCCTTGCCGTCGCCCTCGCGCGCGACGACGAAGCCGTTGCCCTCGTAGAACCGGCGCGCGCCGGCGTTGCGCTGGAAAGTCCACAGCCGCAGCACGGGCGTGAGGGGCGTCGCCTCGGCGATCGTCGCGTCGAGGAGTTCCTGGCCGATCTGGTGTCCGGTCCAGCCTGGCTTGACGTACAGGTGCGCAAGCCACGCGCCATCGCGCGCCGCGAAGCCGACGATCTCGTCGCGCAGGCAGGCGAGACGGACCGACTGGCGTGGGAACACCGTCTCGCGCATCCAGGCGCGAATCTCCGCTTCGGTGTGGGCTTCGCGCAGGCCCGGCAGCGCCGCCCGGCGCGCCGCCACGAACAGCGCCGCCACCTCGTCGGCGTCGGCCTCGAAGCGCGCCGGGTCCGGGCGACGGAGGACGAGGCGCAGCGCCGGCTTCACCCGAGCAGGTCTCCTGACGCCTTGCGCGCCCGCGCGCCGCGCGGCGCCGGCGCTGCGCCGCGCGGCGACTGCGCGTCGAGCACCGGCTTCAGATACCTGCCGGTGAAGCTCGCCGCAACCTTGACGATGTCCTCCGGCGGGCCCACGGCGACGACCTGCCCGCCGCCCGCGCCGCCTTCCGGCCCGAGGTCGACGATCCAGTCGGCGGTCTTGATCACGTCGAGGTTGTGCTCGATGACGACGACGGTGTTGCCGTGGTCGCGCAACCGGTGCAGCACGGTCAGCAGCATCTCGATGTCGTGGAAGTGCAGGCCCGTCGTGGGCTCGTCGAGGATGTACAGCGTGCGGCCGGTGTCGCGCTTGGACAGCTCCAGCGCAAGCTTGACCCGCTGCGCCTCGCCGCCGGACAGCGTCGTCGCCGACTGCCCGAGCGTGATGTAGCCGAGGCCGACGTCGAGCAGCGTCGCCAGCTTGCGCGCGACGGCCGGCACCGGCTCGAAGAACGCAAACGCCTGCTCGACCGTCATCGACAGCACCTCGTGGATGCTGCTGCCCTTGTACCGGATCTCCAGCGTCTCGCGGTTGTAGCGCTGGCCGTGGCAGACGTCGCAGGAGACGTAGACGTCGGGCAGGAAATGCATCTCGACCTTGATCAGGCCGTCGCCCTGGCACGCCTCGCAGCGCCCGCCCTTGACGTTGAACGAGAAGCGACCGGGTCCGTAGCCGCGCTCGCGCGCCTCCTTCACCTGCGCGAACAGCTCTCGGATCGGCGTGAACAGCCCGGTGTACGTGGCCGGGTTCGAGCGCGGCGTGCGACCGATGGGGCTCTGGTCGACGCTGATCACCTTGTCGAAGTGCTCGATGCCGGTCATCTCGTCGAACGCCGCCGGCTCCGCAGTGCTGCCGTAGAGCTGCCGCGCGACCGCGTGGTAGAGCGTGTCGTTGATCAGCGTCGACTTGCCGGACCCCGACACGCCGGTCACGCAGACGAAGAGCCCGATCGGCACGTCGACCGCGATGCTCTTCAGGTTGTTGCCGCGCGCGCCCTCGATCCGCAGCATGCGCGCCGGATCGGCGTTATGGCGTCGGGCCGGCATCGGGATCTGCCGCCGGCCGACGAGGTACTGGCCGGTCAGCGAGTGCGCGGCGAGCCGGATTTCCTCCGGCGTCCCCTGCGCGACGACCTGCCCGCCGTGCTCACCGGCGCCCGGCCCCATGTCGACGATGTAGTCGGCGGCCTGGATCGCATCCTGGTCGTGCTCGACGACGATGACGCTGTTGCCGAGGTCGCGCAGGTGCTTCAGCGTCGACAGCAGCCGGTCGTTGTCGCGCTGGTGGAGTCCGATCGACGGCTCGTCCAACACGTACATCACGCCGGTGAGCCCGGAACCGATCTGCGACGCGAGCCGGATCCGCTGCGCCTCGCCGCCGGACAGCGTCTCCGCCGAGCGGTCGAGCGCGAGGTAGTCGAGGCCGACGTTGTTGAGGAACGACAGTCGGCTGACGATCTCCTTGACGATCTTGTCGGCGATCGCGTGCTTCTGGCCCTCGAGCTTCAGCCGGGCGAAGAATTCCGACGTCTCCTTCAGCGGCCAGCCCGACACCTCGAAGATCGCCCGCGCGTCCGGCCCGTTGCCGACCTTCACGTGCCGCGCCTCGCGCCGCAGCCGCGTGCCGTCGCACTCCGGGCACGGCTTCGAGTTGAGATACTTGGCGAGCTCCTCGCGCACCATCACCGAATCGGTCTCGCGGTAGCGGCGCTCGAGGTTGGGCAGGATGCCCTCGAACGAGTGCTCGCGGACCATCGCCTTGCCGCGGTCGGACAGGTAGGTGAACGGAATCTTCTCCTCGCCGCTGCCGTCGAGGATCAGTTGCTGGACCCGCTCGGGCAGCTTCGCGAACGGCCGGTCGAGGTCGAACCCGGCATGCTTGGCCAGGCTCAGCAGCATCTGGAAGTAGAACTGGTTGCGCCGGTCCCAGCCCTTGATCGCGCCCGA
>JBDTVU010000066.1:0-18076 GCA_040007035.1 Betaproteobacteria bacterium
TCTACGCGGAAACGCTGCCCGGCGGCCGCGACCACACGCTGGTCGGGCTCGCGCTCGGCGCCTACGGCCTCACGCAGGCGGTGCTGCAGATCCCGTTCGGCTGGGCGTCCGATCGCTGGGGGCGCAAGCCGGTCATCGTCTTCGGCCTCGTGCTGTTCGCCGCGGGCAGCTTCCTCGCGGCGTGGGCGCCGACGATCGGCTGGACGATCGCCGGCCGCACGCTGCAGGGCGCCGGCGCTATCTCCGCTGCGGTGATGGCGCTTGCCGCCGACCTCACGCGCGACGACGTCCGCACGCGCGCGATGGCCGCGATCGGCATGACCATCGGCGCCACGTTCGCAGTGTCGCTCGTTCTCGGCCCGGCACTGACCGCCGTCATCGGCGTGCCGGGCGTGTTCGCGCTGACCGGCGTGCTGGCGCTGGGCGCGATCGTCCTGCTCGAGCGCGCCGTGCCGCAGCCGGATGCGCCGCCGCCGCGCGCCGACCGCGCAAGCGACTGGCGGCGCGTGTTCGGCGACGGCCAGCTCCTGCGGCTCAACTACGGCATCTTCGCGCTGCACGCGGCGCTGATGGCGCTGTTCGTGCAGGTTCCGTTCATGCTGCGGGACAACGGCATCGAGCCAGCGCGCCACTGGCTCGTCTACCTGCCGGTGCTGGCCGCGTCGGTGGCGCTGATGTTCCCGGCGATGCTGCAGGCCGACCGCCCAGGCCGCGGCAAGACGGTGTTCATGGGTGCGGTCGCCACGCTGTTTGTCGGCCAAGCGCTGCTGGCGGCGGCCGGCGCGTCGCTGGCGCTCACCGTGGCCGCGCTGGTCGTGTTCTTCACCGCGTTCAACCTGCTGGAAGCGACGCTGCCGGCGCTGATCTCGAAGTTCGCGCCGCCGGCGGTCAAGGGCACGGCCACCGGCGTCTACTCGGCCGTGCAGTTCCTCGGCACGTTCGTCGGCGCGGCTGCCGGCGGATGGCTGTCGCAGCATTACGGACCGCCGGCGGTGTTCGGCTTCTGCCTCGTGTTGACCGCGCTGTGGCTCGCGGCGAGCGCGTCGATGGCCGCACCTCCGGCGTACACTGAACGCAGCTACCTGATGGGAGAGACGTGACATGGCCTCGGTCAACAAGGTGATCCTGCTCGGCAATCTCGGTCGCGACCCGGAGACGCGCTACACGACGGGCGGCGACGCCGTCACCAACCTCAACATCGCCACCAGCGAGCAGTGGAAGGACAAGAGCGGCGAGAAGCAGGAGAAGACCGAATGGCACCGCGTCGTGCTGTTCGGGCGCCAGGCGGAGGTCGCCGGCGAGTACCTGAAGAAGGGCCGCTCCGTCTACATCGAGGGCCGGCTGCAGACGCGCAAGTGGACCGACAAGGATGGCGTCGAGAAGTACTCGACCGAGATCGTCGCCGACAGGATGCAGTTGATCGGCGGCGCGCGCGAAGGCGGTGGCGGTGGCGGCGGCGATACTGATTTCGGCGAGAGCTCCGGCGGCAGTTCGTCTTCCGGCGCGCGTTCGGGGGGGGGTGGTAGTGGCGGCGGCGGTGGCGGCGCGCCTGCCGGTGCGGGCAAGGGCGGCGGCGCGAAGAAGGGCAACCCCGACGACTTCGACGACGACATCCCGTTCTGACCCGCGCACCCGCCGCGGCCGGCGTACGCGCCGCGACCAGGCGGGGTTTCGTTACGCGACGGCGATGCGGTCGCGTTCCGGCAGCGTCGCAGCGTCGGCCGGCGCCGTGATCACGCCGCCGCCGAGGCACACGTCTTCGTCGTAGAGCACCAGATACTGTCCCGGCGTCGGCGCCCATTGCGGCGCGTCGAATGTCGCCCGCGTCCGCGCGGCATCCAGCAACTCGACGCGACACGGCGCGTCCGGCATCCGGTACCGGGTCTTCGCGCCCAGTCGCGCCAATGCCGGCGATGCGGGCGGCGCACCGGCAATCCAGTGCATCTCCTGCGCGTCGACCACCGCGCGGAAAAGGCGCGGGTCCTCGTGCCCCTGGACGACGACCAGCGCATTGCGGGCGGCGTCCTTGGCCGCGACGAACCACGGCGCGTCGGTGCCTTCCTTCGTGCCGCCGATGCCGAGGCCCTGCCGCTGCCCGAGCGTGTAATAGGCGAGACCGTGATGGCGGCCGACAGCCTTGCCCGCCGGCGTTTCGATCGGCCCCGGCGTCCGCGGCAGGTATTTCGCCAGGAAATCGCGGAACGGCCGCTCGCCGATGAAGCAGATCCCGGTGGAATCCTTCTTCGCCCACGTCGGGATGCCCTCGCGCCGCGCGATCGCGCGCACGTCGCGCTTTCTGAGATCGCCCAGCGGGAACAGGGTCGGCGCGAGTTGCGCCTGAGTCAACTGGTGCAGGAAGTAGCTCTGGTCCTTCGTGCCGTCGATCGCCTTCAGCAGCTCGATCCGGTCACCCGTGCGCCGGATCCGCGCATAGTGGCCGGTGGCGATGCGGTCGGCACCGAGCGCCAGCGCATGGTCGAGGAACGCGCGGAACTTGATTTCGCTGTTGCACAGCACGTCGGGATTCGGCGTGCGGCCGGCTTCGTACTCGCGCAGGAAATGCGCGAATACGCGCTCGCGGTACAGGGCGGCGAAGTTGACCGCCTCGAGCTCGATGCCGATGACGTCGGCGACCGCCGCCGCATCGACCAGGTCGGTGCGCGACGTGCAGTACTCCTCGGTGTCGTCGTCCTCCCAGTTCTTCATGAACAGGCCGACGACGTCGCAGCCCTGCTCTTTCAGCAGCCACGCCGCGACCGAGGAATCGACGCCGCCGGACATGCCGACGACGACACGGAGCATCTTCGCCATCAGGGTTCCGTCACCGGGCCGGCCGTGGCCGGGACCCGAAAAAGAAAAAGGCAGGGGACTTGCGGCCCCTGCCTTCCTCGCGGGCGGGAAAACCTTACTGGCTGGCCTTCGCCTTCGTGGTTTCGTCAACGGCCTTCTTCTTGTCGGCGGTCGTCGGCAGCGCCTTCGGCGTACCCTTCATCGCCTTCGCTTCGGCGGCGCCGGCGGCGTTCGCCGCACCCGTGGTTTCCATCGCCGCGGCCTTCGCGGTCGCCTTGCCGGCGGCCTGCTTTTCCTTCGCCGTCGACTTGGCGATCTTCTTCGACGCGTCGACGTTCTTCTTCGCCGCGGCGGCTTCGGCGGCCGGGGTCGCCTTTTCGCCGACCTTGGTCGCTTCCTTGACGGTTTCCTGCTTCATCATCGCCTTTTCCGCAGGCGCGACGGCGGGAGTGGCGGTCTGCGCGACGGCGGTCGCGGCGAAGGCGCTGGCGATCAGCGCAACGATCAGCTTGTTCATTTGTGGTGTCCTCGAGTGGTGGGTGGTGCGTTCGGATGTCCTTGGCTGCTGCCAACGGGATCAGTTAAAGCTTTGGAATATTAGCAACTTTTTTCCGTTCTGGCAACCCGGGGCGGGTCCCGGGCGGCCGATTCGGGCCTTGCGGCTACTTCGCGGGCTTCAGTTCCGTGATGGCGGTCGTGCCGGTCGTCCCGGCCGCGGACTTCGCGGCCTTGTCGGCCCGCTTCTTGGTGGACTTCTTCTGCTTCGCCGGCTTCGTCGCCGGTGTCGTGGCGTCGGTCGACTTGACGGCGGTCATCGTCGAGGCCGGGATGGCGGTAGCGGCCGGGGCCGCAGCAGGGGCCATCGTCGGCGCCGCGGGCTTCGCCGGGGCCGTGGTCTGGGCATTGACCGTCAGCGCGAACGCGCCGGCGATCAGGGCCGTCAGGAGCTTGCTCATCGGTGTTTCCTCAATCGTTGGTGGGTCGAAGACACTCGTTGTTGCGTGTCGCCGCCTTTAACGGGCCCTGCGACCGGCCGGTTGACACACTCCCGTTACAAGCGGGCCGCGCCGCCTGCGGATCCCGGGACCGTCAGCAGCCGGCGCGGGCGTCATCCCGGCACCGGGCCGCGTCAGCCGTCGAGCCCGATGTCGCGCTGGAGCCAGGATCGGAGCATCGGCACGGTGATCGGGCGCTTGGTTGCCAGCGAATGACGGTCCAGCGCCGCGAGCGTGGCGAGTAGCGACCGCATGTCCCGCCGCCCGTGGGCGAGCAGGTAGCGGATGACGTCGTCGGCAAGGCCGAAGCCGCGCTCGCGCGCCCAGCCGACCAGCGCCGTCCCCTTGTCGGCGTCGGCGAGGGGCTGGATCTCGAACACCAATCCCCAGCCCAGCCGGGTGCGCAGGTCTTCGCGCAGCGCCAGCGCGGCCGGCGGCGCCGTTGCCGCCGCGAGCAGGTGGCCGCCTTCTGCGCGCAACGCATTGAATAGCGTGAACAGCCGGCCCTGCGCATCGGCGCTCGCGCTGTCGATCGCGTCGACAGCGACGAGCGCGTGCCGCGCCAGCTTCCCCGGCGCGGCCGCTGACAGCGCACCCGGATCGGCGATGCCGACGGCGCTGCGGCCGGCGGCGAGCGCCGCCGAGACCGCCGCGCGCA
Organism: Betaproteobacteria bacterium; assembly: GCA_040007035.1. Taxonomy (GTDB): domain Bacteria; phylum Pseudomonadota; class Gammaproteobacteria; order Burkholderiales; family Casimicrobiaceae; genus CAIWHR01. Next base: position 4,444 of record JBDTVU010000066.1, read on the forward strand.
GCAGATGCGACTTGCCGGCGCCGCTCGCGCCCCAGAGCAGGATGCCGGTCTCCGCCATCTCCCCCGCCGCGAGCCGCGCCAGCACGGCGACGGGCTCAACGTTGGGCCCGGCGACGAAATTGGCGAACGACGGCGGACCCGAAGGCGCCAGCGCGAGGACCAACTGCTCCATCAGTGGTCGGCGTACAGCGGCGACTCCACGTAGGCGGTGCGCACCCGGCGCAGCGCGACCAGCAGCGCCGCCGACACCGGCAACGCCAGCAGCACGCCGGCGAAGCCGAAAAGCTGGCCGAACGCCAGCAGCGCGAAGATGACGGCCAGCGGATGGAGCCCGATCCGGTCGCCGACCAGATACGGGATCAGCACGTAGTTCTCGAGCAACTGGCCGATCCCGTACACCGCGAGCACCGCGGCGAACGCGGGCCACGTGGTCCACTGCAGCAACGCCGCCAGCACGCCGAGCACGAAGCCAAGCCCGAACCCGACGTAGGGGATGAACACCAGCAGCCCGGTCAGGATCCCGATCGGCACTGCGAACTGGAGCCCGGCGATCGACAGCGCGACCGTGTAGTAGACGGCGAGCGACAGCATCACCAGCATCTGGCCGCGCAGGAACTCGGCCAGCACGCCGTCGATGTCCTTCGCCATCCCGCGCACCGTCGGCAGCCACGCCCGCGGCACGAGATCGTCGATCCGCTCGACGAGGTCGCGCCAGTCGCGCAGCAGGTAGAACATGACGACCGGGATCAGCGCGAGGTTGACGACGAGCGCGAGCAGCAGCAGCCCGCCCGACCTGACGCCGGCGAGGACGTGGCCCGACAGTGCGCGCGCGCTGTCGACGTTGCGGGCGATGAGCTGCTTCAGCGTGTCGAGGTCGAGCTGGAGGTTGATACCGAAACGCGTTGCGAGCCACGGCGCGACCTGCGCGGCGTACAGGTCGGCGAGGCCGGGCAGCCGCCGCATCATCAGCCCGATCTCCGCCTGCACCAGCGGCACGACGACGAGCAGCACCGCGAACGCGGCGAGCATCACCAGCGCCACCGCGATCAGCGTGCCCGCAGCGCGCGGAATGCCGATCTTCTCGCAGCGGCTGACGATCGGGCCGCCGAGGTAGGCGAGGATGGCGCCGACGAGGAACGGCGTCAGCACCGGGCCGAGCCAGTGGAGCGCGGCGGCGATCACCAGCGCGGCGCCGGCGACCCACAGGTAGTGCCGCGCCGCGACCGGACGGCGCACGACCGCGACCGCCTCGGCGGAAGGCGGTTCGTCCGGCGGCGACGGCGGTCGGGAATCCTGCATTTCGAGTAAAATTCGTATCCGAAGCGACGCACTTTACCTCGCCGCGAACGTTTTCCTCAATCCCGCTCGCCGCGCCGCCCGGCCCGGCCCGGCCACCGTCGACGATGACCCTGCCCTCCGCTGCCCCGGGACCACTTTCCTACCGCGACGCCGGCGTCGACATCGACGCCGGCGATGCGCTGGTCGAGCGGATCAAACCGTTCGCGCGGCGGACGATGCGCCCCGAAGTGCTCGCCGGCATCGGCGGCTTCGGCGCGCTGGTCGAGCTCCCGAAGCGATTCCGCGAACCGGTGCTCGTCTCCGGCACCGACGGCGTCGGCACCAAGCTCAAGCTCGCGTTCGCCCTCGGCAAGCACGACACGATCGGCATCGATCTCGTCGCGATGAGCGTCAACGACATCCTGGTCCAGGGCGCCGAGCCGCTGTTCTTCCTCGACTACTACGTCTGCGAGCGCCTCGATGTCGCCGTCGCCGCCGACGTGATCAAGGGGATCGCCGCCGGCTGCGAGCAGGCCGGCTGCGCGCTGATCGGCGGCGAGACCGCCGAGCATCCGGACGCGTTCGTCCCGGGCGAGTACGACCTCGCCGGCTTCGCTGTCGGCGTCGTCGAGAAGTCGAAGGCGATCGACGGCACCCGGATCGCCGCCGGCGACGTGCTGCTCGGCCTCGCATCGTCCGGCCCGCACTCGAACGGCTTCTCGCTGATCCGCAAGATCCTCGCCGTCTCCGGTGCCGACCTTCACCGGTCCGTGGCCGGCGTCACCGGCGAGAGGACGCTGGGCGAAACGCTGCTGGCGCCGACGCGGATCTACGTCAAGCCGGTGCTGTCGCTGCTCTCCGAGGTGGACGTCAACGGCATGGCCCACATCACCGGCGGCGGTCTCGTCGAGAACACGCACCGGATGTTCCCGGAGGGCGTCGCCGCCCGGCTCGACCGCGCGTCGTGGCCGCGGCCGCCGATCTTCGACTGGCTGCAGCGCGAAGGCCGCGTCGCCGACGCCGAGATGCACCGCGTGTTCAATTGCGGGATCGGGATGGTTGTCGTCGTCGTCGCCGCCGACGCCGACCGCGCACAGCGGCTGCTCACGGCGGCTGGCGAAACGGTGTTCCGGATCGGCGCCGTCGTCGCGCGCGCGCCCGGCGCGCCGGCGACCGTCGTCGCCTGACGGGCCGCCGCAGCGCACGCCGCGGCGCCTCGTCCCGACGCGAATCCGCGATGGCGATTCCGCGCATCACCGTGCTGATCTCGGGCCGGGGCTCCAACCTCGCCGCCCTCCTCGACGCCGAGCGCGCCGGCCGGCTGTCCGGCACCGTCACCGCCGTCGTCAGCAACCGCGCCGACGCCGCGGGACTCGCGATCGCTGCGGCGCACGGCGTGGCCACCGCGATGGTCGACCACCGCGCGCATCCGACGCGCGAGGCGTTCGACGCGGCGCTCGCCACAACGGTCGACGCGGGCGCGCCGGACCTCGTCGTGCTGGCGGGATTCCTGCGAATCCTCGGGCCAGCGTTCGTGCAGCGCTACGAAGGCCGGCTGCTCAACATTCATCCGTCGCTGCTGCCGCTCTACCCCGGCCTCCATACACACCGGCGCGCGCTCGCAGACGGCGTGCGGATCCACGGCTGCACCGTTCACTTCGTCACCACCGATCTCGATCATGGCCCGATCGTCGCGCAGGGGGCGGTTCCGGTCGTCGACGGCGACGACGAGACGACGCTGGCGGCGCGGGTGCTCGCCGTCGAGCACCGGGTGCTGCCGGGCGCGGTGCGGGCGTTCTGCGAAGGCCGCCTCGTCATCGCCGGCCGCTCCGTGCGCGTTAAGGACGGACACGCGGGAACCGCAACGCTCGTGGCTCCGGCCGGCTGCGGCTGACGTCGGCAGGTCCGCGGGGCGCCCGGCCACGCCCCCACCCGCGTCCCTGCGACCGCAACGGCCCCCTTCTCGTGACGACCACCTTCACCTCGACGCTCCCGAAAGTCGCTACGGCGCGTGCTGCGCGCGTCCGCCGCTTCGCGTACCGCGGCCTGGCGGTCGCGCTCGCCGGTTCGCTCGCCGTCCACCTCGGGTTCTCGCTGTGGCCCGTCGAGATGCCGACCGCGCCGGACAACGTGCCGCTCGTGGCGACGATCACCGAAATGCCGCCGCCGCCGAAACCGGTCGCGACACCGGCGCCGCGACCGCCGAAGCCGCGGCTGAAGGCACCCTCGTCCGTTACCGCACCGGCACCGGTCGCCCTGCCCGCGCCGGAACCGGAACCGACGACGATCGAGCCCACGCCCGAGGCGATCGCGGCCGGGCCGGCGTTGCCGACCCCGACCGATGTCGCGCCTGTCCTGCCGCCGCCCGCCGTGCCCGACGTTCCGGTCAAGACGCTGCCGCCTCGCGTCGACCTCGTGTACAAGGCCTTTCTCGGCACCCGTGGCTTCCTGATCGGCGAAGCCACGTACCGCTTCGAGCACGCGGTCAACGAGTACCGGATCACGACGGTCGGCGAGGCGCGCGGCCTCGCCGCGCTGTTCCTCCGCGGCCAGGGCAGACTGGAAAGCCGGGGCACGATCACCGCCGCCGGACTGCGGCCGCTCGAGTTCTCGGTCGAGCGCGGCAGCCGCGAAAGACGGGAGAGCGCATTGTTCGACTGGGAAACCGGGATCGTCACGCTGCACGAGCAGAAGACGTCGCCGCTCGAGTTGCCGACGTTCGATCCGCTGGCGCTGATGTGGCAGTACTACTTCACGCCGCCGACGGCGGACGAGGTGATGGTCAGCGTCGCCACGACGCGACGCGTCGCCCGCTACTCGCTGACGCGCGAGGGGACCGACCGCATCGCCTGGGGCCAGGGCGAGATCGACGCCGAGCGCTGGCACCGGCGGAGCGAGGACGGCAAGACCGACGCGTATTTCTGGCTCGCGTCGTCGCTGCGCTTCATCCCGGTGAAGATCCGGGTGACGAACACCGACCGCGGAACCGTCGAGGCGCTGCTCGATTCGATCCGCGTCGACGAAGAGGTCGTGCCGCAATGACACCGCGCGCAAACCAGGTCGCGGGGCTAGCCGCTGCGATCAATGACATCGGCCCGCTCACGGCACCGGCCGACGCGCTGCTCCACCAGTTCTTCCGCCGCCACCGCGAGATGGGGCGCACCGACCGCGCGTTCGTCGCCGACGGTGTGTTCGCGTACCTGCGCCGGCGCCGCTCGCTGGAGGCGCTCGCCGGGACGACGGAGCCGTCGAAGCTCGCACTGGCGACGACCGTGCGCGAGCTGGGCGTCAGCATCCGCGAGCTCGAAGACGTGCTGCGCGAGCCCGATGCCGTCTGGCTGCGCGCGTTCAAGTCGCGGATGGCGACAAAGCTCGAGCCGGCGGTCGCGGCGGACCTTCCCGACTGGCTGTGGGCGCGGCTCGGCGCCGCGTTCGGCGACGCGGAGCGCGAGCAGCTCGCGCGCGCCTGGCTCGCGCCGGCGCCGCTCGACCTCCGCGTGAATTCGTTGAAGTCGACGCGCGACGCCGCGCTCGCCGCGCTGGCCGGCAGCGGCATCGACGCGCGGCGCACGCCGTTTTCGCCGCTCGGCCTGCGCATCGCGGGGCGGCCGAGCCTCGCGCAGCATCCGTTGTTCGCCGACGGCACGCTCGAAATCCAGGACGAGGGCAGTCAGCTCGTCGGCTTCCTCGTCGCGCCGAAGCGCGGCGAGATGGTCGTCGACTTCTGCGCCGGCGCCGGCGGCAAGACGCTGCTGCTCGGCGCGCTGATGCGTTCGCAGGGACGGCTGTACGCATTCGACATCGTCGACAAGCGGCTCGCCAACCTCAAGCCGCGGCTCGCGCGGTCGGGGCTGTCGAACGTCCATCCGCAACTGATCGTCCACGAGCGCGACCCGAAGGTGAAGCGGCTCGCCGGCAAGATCGACCGCGTGCTCGTCGACGCGCCGTGCACGGGCTTCGGCACGCTGCGCCGCAATCCCGACCTCAAGTGGCGGCACGCCGAATCCGCCATTGCCGAGCTGGCGGCAAAGCAGACGCCGATCCTCAATGCGGCGGCGACGCTGGTGAAGCCGGGTGGACGTCTCGTCTACGCGACCTGCAGCGTGCTGGCGGACGAAAACGAGGCGATCGTCGCCGGCTTCCTCGCCGCGCATCCGCAGTTCGCGGCCGGCAACGCCGGGGCCGAGCTCGCGCGTGCCGGCATCGCGCTCGACACCGGCCCGACGCTGGCGCTGCTGCCACACCGGCACGGCTGCGACGGGTTCTTCGCCGCGGTGCTGGAGCGGACGCAATGACGGACTGGCGAAGCGTGGTGGTGCTGGCGCGGGAGCAATGACGGACTGGCGAAGCGCGGCAGCGATACTCGCCGCCTTCGTCGCGCTGTCCGCGCCGATCGCGCCGCCGGCCGTCGCGTCGACGGAGCTCACCGGCGCCGGCACCGTCGAGCTTGCGTTCACGCCGGGCGATGCGATCGACGCCAGGATCGTCGCCGCGATCGACGCCGCGGAGCGCGAGGTGCTCGTGCTGGCCTTCGCGTTCACGCAACCGAAGCTCGCCCGCGCGCTTGCCGCCGCGCACGCACGCGGAGTGACGGTCGAGATCGTCGCCGACCGCGGGCAGGCGCTGGAGCTGCCGCAGAGCGCGGTGCCGGCGCTCGGGCGCGACGGCATCGCGGTCTGGCTCGACGGCAACTTCGGCAACGCGCACAACAAGGTCATCGTCGTCGACGCGATGCTGCCGCGCGCCGTCACGATCACCGGCAGCTACAACTTCACCGTCGCCGCGCAGACGAGGAACGCCGAGAACGTCGCGATCTTCCGCAACAATTCCGAAGTCGCACGCGCGTATCGCACGTACTTCAAGCGGCTGCAGGCGAAGGCCGTGCGCTGGGACGGCGGCGACGCACCACCCGGCCGCGTCCGTGTCCCGCGACGCTGACGGCGGGCGCTGCCGGCGCGGCCGTTTCCGGTAGACTCGGCGCCATGATCACGTCGATCGATTTCAGCCGCATCGACACTGCATTGTCGACGCCAGTCGGCTGGCTGGAGCTCGCGGTCGTCGCCGTCTGCATGGCCGTCGGCTGGCTCGCCGGCCACCGGCTGCGGCTCACGACGGCGCCCGAGACCGAGGTGCTCCGCGTCGGCGTCGGCGGCGTCAACCGGCTGATCTTCCCGCTGGTCACGCTGCTGCTGCTGCTGGGCGCGCGCGCCGCGTTCCGGCATTACCAGCCGCCGTTCTTCCTGTCGCTGGCGGTGCCGCTGTTCGTTGCGCTGGCGCTGATCCGGCTCGCCGTCTACGCATTGCGCGGCGTCTTCGGCAGCGCGGCTTGGCTTGCGACCTGGGAGCGCGCGATCGCGTTCACCGTCTGGGTCGTGCTGATCTTCCACTTCATCGGCGCGCTGCCGGAGATCGGCGCCGAGCTCGACGCAGTGGAGATTCCGCTCGGCACGGCACACGTGTCGCTGCTCGCGATCGGCAGGGCAGCGCTGGTCGTGCTGCTGACGCTGGCGGCGACGCTGTGGCTGTCGGGACTCTTCGAGCAACGGCTGATGGCGGCCGCCGCGCTCGACAGCAGCCTGCGCGTCGTGATGGCGAAGTCGATCCGCGCGCTGCTCCTGCTCGTCGCCCTGCTGGTCGCGTTGCAGGCGGTGGGCATCGACCTCACCGTGCTATCGGTGTTCGGCGGCGCGCTGGGCGTGGGCATCGGGCTCGGCCTGCAGAAGCTCGCCAGCAACTACATCGCCGGCTTCACCATCCTGCTTGACCGCTCGGTACGCCTCGGCGACATGATCACCGTCGACGGCCGCTTCGGCGTCGTCGCCAAGGTCACGTCGCGCTACGTCGTCGTCCGCGGCCTCGACGGCGTCGAGGCGGTGGTGCCGAACGAGACGCTGGTCACGACGACGGTGCTCAACCACTCGTATTCGACGCGTGACATCCGCGTCGCGATCCCGGTGCAGGTCAGCTACGACAGCGACGTCGACACCGCGCTCAGGCTGATGGAGGAGGCAGCGCAGGCGGAGCCGCGCGTGCTCCGGGCGCCGGGCCCGCCGACGGCGTTCCTGGCCGGGTTCGGCGACAACGGGATCAACCTCGAGCTGGGCTTCTGGATCAACGATCCCGAGCAGGGCCAGCTCAACCTGAAGAGCTCGATCAACCGCCGGCTGTGGCAGGCGTTCCAGGCGAACGGCATCCGGATCCCGTTCCCGCAGCGCGAGATGCGGATCCTCGGCTCGACGGACGCCGCCCCGGGTCCGGGCGCGGGCGCCGCGCCGACAAACCCTCCGGCCTGAAACGCCGGCGAGGGATCGGCGCTCCAAGACAGGGCGAATCCGCAATCCATTGTTTTCATTGATAAACGACGGTCGGCCAGCCGCGCCGGGGACGTCGCGGGGGCAGGATCGCGTATACTCCGCGCTTTCCATTCGAGGCCGTCGGCACCCGCCGACCCGCTGAATCCACGATGCCTTTCGACTTCCTGTCGCTTGTTTCGCACGGCCTGATGCCGCTGCCCTGGTGGGGCTACGTCGTCGTCGCGCTGGCGCTGACGCACGTCACGATCGCCTGCGTGACGATCTTCCTGCATCGCGCGCAGGCGCACCGGGCGCTCGACCTCAATCCGGCGGTCAGCCACTTCTTCCGCTTCTGGCTCTGGCTGACGACCGGGATGCTGACGAAGGAATGGGTTGCGATCCACCGCAAGCACCACGCCAAGGTCGAAACGCCGGAGGATCCGCACAGCCCGCAGACGCGCGGGATCGAGACGGTGTTCTGGAAAGGCACCGAGCTGTACCGCGCCGAGTCGAAGAACCTCGAAACGCTCGAGAAGTACGGCCGCGGCACGCCCGACGACTGGATCGAGCGCAATGTCTACACCCGCTTCGGCTGGCACGGCGTCGGGCTGATGCTGGCGATCGACCTGACGCTGTTCGGGCCAGTCGGGGCGTCGATCTGGGCGGTGCAGATGATGTGGATCCCGGTGACGGCCGCCGGCATCATCAATGGCATCGGCCATTACTGGGGCTACCGCAACTTCGCCTGCGCCGACGCGTCGACGAACATCGTCCCCTGGGGCATCGTCATCGGCGGCGAGGAGCTGCACAACAACCACCACGCATACGGCTCGTCGGCGAAGCTGTCGTCGCGCTGGTACGAATTCGACATCGGCTGGATGTACATCCGCATCCTCGCCGCGCTCGGCTTGGCCGACGTGCGCAAGGTCGCGCCGAAGCTCAAGGTCGATCCGGCCGGCAAAGCGGTGCCCGATCTCGCGACGCTGCAGGCGGTCATCACCCACCGCTACACCGTCGTGACGGCGTACGGACGGACGCTGAAGAAGGCGTGCGCGACCGAGCTCGCCGCGCTGCGCGAGCGCGCCGGGCGTGCCGACGCCAGCGACATTCCGAGCGTGCGCCGTCTGAAGCGCTGGCTGTCCGGCGACCCCGCGCGCGCGCTGCCGGAACGCCAGCGGGCGACGCTCGCGCACGCGCTGGAGAACAGCAAGGCGCTGCAGACGATCTACGCGATGCGGCAGGAATTGAACGCGCTGTGGGAGCGGTCGACCGATTCGAGCGAGCAGCTTCTCGCCCGGCTGCAGGACTGGTGCCGACGCGCCGAAGCGTCGGGCATCGCGCCGCTGGCGCAGTTCTCGGTGCAGCTCAAGCGCTACGCCTGAGCGTTCATCAGCGCCCGCGTCCGATTGCCGCAGGTTGATCGCACGCCGGGCTGGCGGCGGTACGATGGTGTCGTTCCCACCGGTAAAGTGGAGGCAACGATGTCCGGGAATACCCGTTACAGCCCCGTCGCGATCGCACTGCATTGGTGGATGGCGGCATTCATGCTCGCCCTGCTCGCAAGCGGTTTCGTGATGGACGACCTGCCGCAGGGCGGTGTCAAGTTCGCGGCGTTCAATACGCACAAGCTCTTCGGCGCCGTGGTCCTCGTGCTCGCCGCCGTTCGCCTCGCGTGGCGCGTGGGCCATCAGCCGCCGGCTGCCGACGACCTGCCCGCATGGCAGCGCCGCGCATCGCATGCCGCGCACGCGATGCTCTACGTGGCGATGATCGTGTTGCCGGTGTCGGGCCTGCTGTTCACCAATTTCGGCAAGGGCGTCCGGATCTTCGCGCTCACGCTCGCGCCGATCGGCGGCCCTGACGAGGCGCTCAGCCATTTGTTCAAGGACGTGCACGAGGCCACCGGGATCGTCCTCGCGGTCATCGTTTCCGCGCACGTGGTGGCCGCGCTCTGGCACCACTTCGGACGACGCGACGCGACGCTGGTGCGCATCCTTCCCGGGGCGCGGTTCGCCGTCGGGGATTGACGTCGGGGCAGAGGCCGGCAAGCCGCCGTCCGGGCAGCGCCTGCATCGACGCCAAATGAAAAAGGCCCGCCGGGGGGGGCGGGCCTTCAGGTCGGGAAGCGGGAAAGATCCCCCGCTCGGCCGACGATGAAACGCTCGTCGCGCGCGTGACCGCCACTTCACTTCAACTTTGTTTCCTTGTACATGACGTGCTTGCGGACGACGGGATCGAACTTCTTGATCTCCAGCTTCTCCGGCATCAGCTTCTTGTTCTTCGACGTCGTGTAGAAGTGGCCCGTGCCGGCCGACGATTCGAGCTTGATCTTTTCGCGCATGAGGGGCTCCCGGCGGTCAGACGTGGACGCCGCGCGTGCGCAGCTCGGACAGCACGACGTCGATCCCCTTCTTGTCGATCGTCCGCAGGCCGGCGTTGGTCAGGCGCAGGTGGACCCAGCGGTTCTCGCTCTCGACCCAGAACCGGCGGTTCTGCAGGTTGGGCAGGAAGCGCCGCTTGGTCTTGTTGTTCGCGTGCGATACGTTGTTGCCCACCATCGGGGCCTTACCGGTGACCTGGCAGACTCGAGCCATCGCTCGCTCCTCGTTCGTTTTCCGCTGCATTCAGCAAAGTCGGTCATTATAGCCTGATTAGCGTCCCCGATTCAAGCACTTGGGCGGCCGCGCCGCACCCCCCTCTAGAGCAGCCCGCGCTCGGCGAACGACGTCAGCCGGGTGCCGGCCACGACGAAGTGGTCGAGCGTCCGGATGTCGACCAGCGCCAGCGCCTGCTTCAGCGCCTGCGTCAGCAGCTCGTCGGCGCGCGAGGGCTCGGCCACGCCCGACGGATGGTTGTGGGCGAAGATCATCGCCGCGGCATTCCTCGACAGCGCCGCTTTGACGACCTCCCTCGGGTAGACGCTGGTCTGCGCCAGCGTGCCGCGGAAGAGCTCCTCGGCGGCCAGCAGCCGGTTCTGGCTGTCGAGGAACAGGCCGACGAACACCTCGCAGGGTCGCGTCGACAGCGACAGCCGCAGGTAATCGCGAACCGCCTGCGGCGACGCCAGCGTGTCGCGCACCTGCGCCTCCTCCGCCAGCGAACGGCGGGCGAGCTCGACCACCGCCGCGAGCTCGGCCGACCGCACCGGCCCGACGCCGCGGACGCCGGCGACGTCCCGCGGGCCCGCCGCGAGCAGTCGCGCAAGGCCGCCGAAGCGCGTGAGCAGCGACCGCGCGACGTCGAGCGCGCTCGCGCCGCGGACGCCGGTGCGCAGCAGCAGCGAAAGCAGCTCGGCGTCCGACAGCGCCGCCGCGCCGTGCGCGAACAGCCGCTCTCGCGGGCGCTCGCCGACCGGCCAATCGCAGATGGACATCGTGAGCGTCCTCCCCCGCTGCGCTCGTCGCGCGACGGGCGCGGCGATACGTGCACGGCAGTGTAAACTTCACGCGTCGCATCCAGACATCCGCCGCATGGACGATTCCCCGAACGCCGCCGCGAAGCCGCTTTCCCGCATCGTGCTGGGATTGACCGGCGGCATTGCCGCGTACAAGTCGGCCGAGCTGACGCGGCTCATCGTCAAAGCCGGCATCCGCGTCGACGTCGTGATGACGCCGGGCGCGTGCCGGTTCATCGCACCGATGACGCTGCAGGCGCTGTCGGGCCGCCCGGTGCTGACCGACCTCTGGGCGTCGGGCGCCGACAACGGGATGGGTCACATCGACCTCACGCGCGGCGCCGATGCGATCGTCGTCGCGCCCGCGTCCGCCGATTTCCTCGCCCGGATCGCCCAGGGCCACGCCGACGACCTGCTGGCCACACTCTGCATCGCCCGCGATTGCGCGCTGTTCGTCGCGCCGGCAATGAACCGCCAGATGTGGCACAACGCGGCCACGCAACGCAACGTCGCGCAGCTCCAGGCCGACGGCGTGATCGTCCTCGGACCCGGCAGCGGCGAGCAGGCCTGCGGCGAGGTGGGCGACGGCCGGATGCTGGAGCCGGAGGAGATCCTTGCCGCCGTCGTCGCCCGGACACAGCCAAAGCTGCTCCTCGGCCGGCGCGTACTGCTGACGGCGGGACCGACATTCGAGGCGATCGATCCGGTCCGCGGCATCACCAACCGGAGCTCGGGCAAGATGGGCTACGCGCTCGCGCAGTCGGCAGCCGAAGCGGGCGCCGCGGTGACGCTCGTCAGCGGGCCGACGACGCTGGCGACGCCGGCGGGCGTCACCCGGATCGACGTCGAGAGCGCCGCCGACATGGCGCGGGCTGTCGACGCGAATCTGGCCGGGATGGATGCGTTCGTCGCCGTCGCGGCCGTCGCCGATTACACGCCGGTCGCCCCGTCGGAGAAGAAACTCAAGAAGGACGGCGCACCGCTGACGCTGACGCTCACGCCGACAGTCGACATCCTCGCCGCCGTCGCCGCGCGCGCGGATGCACCGTTCTGCGTCGGCTTCGCCGCCGAAAGCCACGACGTCCTACGCAACGCCGACGACAAGCGCCGGCGGAAGCAGGTGCCGCTGATCGTCGCCAACCGCGTGCAGGACGCGCTCGGCAGCGACCACAACGAAGTGGTCCTGATCGACGCCGCCGGCGCGCACCCGTTGCCGCGGATGGACAAGCTGGCGCTGGCGCGGCGGCTCGTCGCCGAGATCGCGCAGCGGTTGCCCGCAAGACCGCGTTGACGCGATGACCGCCCGCGTTGCCCGCGTCGCGCTGAAGATCCTCGACGAGCGGATCCGTCCCCACCTTCCGGCTTACGCCACGCCCGGCGCCGCCGGGATGGACCTCCGCGCGTGCATCGACGCGCCGCTCTTCCTCGCGCCGGACCGCGTGGAGCTGGTGCCGACCGGCATCGCGATCCACGTCGCCGACCCCGGTCTCGCGGCGCTGATCCTGCCCCGCTCCGGCCTCGGCCACAAGCACGGCATCGTGCTCGGCAATCTCGTCGGCCTGATCGACTCCGACTACCAGGGCCAGTTGATGGTGAGCTGCTGGAACCGCGGGACCGCGACGTACACGCTGCAGCCGCTCGAGCGTCTCGCGCAACTGATCATCGTGCCGGTGGCGCAGGCGCAGTTCGACGTCGTCGACCAGTTCGTCGACAGCGCACGCGCCGACGGCGGGTTCGGGAGCACCGGGCGCGGGTGACGTCCGCGGCCCGTCAAGCCAGCGAGTCCGGGACCCGGGTGCGTCGTCCAGCAAAGAAAACGGGGCGCCGTGGCGCCCCGTTCTCTCGTCAGCACTTTCGGGTTGGTGCCGAGCCTGCTTCGTGTTACAGGCGCAGGTTGGCCGGGAGGCAACGCTCTGCGCCGGTCCAGCCAGTACGTGCCCAAGTGATCGAGCCCTTCTGGTCCGTCGGGGTGAGCGTCAGCACCGGGTTGGCCAAGGTGCAGGTGTTCGCGCTGAGACCCGCGTAGAGGATCGAGATCACGCCGGCGGCGCCGACCGTGACGGACGTCACGTTGTTGCCCTTGATGTCGGTAGCCGTGGCGATACCGGCTTTATCGTTGGTCGTCGGCCAGGCGGCTTGCGAGCTGTAGTACTCGGCGACGGCCGTCTTCGCGCCGGCGGCGAGTTGCAGGCCTTCGCCGACCTTCGCGCGGTTCGTGTATTCGGCGTATTGCGGGATCGCGATAGCCGCCAGAATGCCGATGATCGCGACGACGATCATCAGTTCGATCAGGGTAAAGCCCTGTTGTACGCGTTTCATCTGTGTCTCCGATGGTTGTTGGTGGGTAATCGACCACTCGAACTCTGCGCATCCAGCGATGCTGATCCCACCGGAGCAACGGGTGTGCCAGCCATAGACCGGGAAGCCTGCGCGCTGTCGCCAACAACGCAACCTTCTGTTTTTGAATGAACTATCTGAGACCGCCGTCGCGTGGCGACAGCGCCGGGCCAGCTTTGGTGCAGGGGTTCGCGCTGAGATCCGCGTAGAGGATCGTGATCACGCCGCCGGCGCCGCCGGGATGGACCTCCGCGCGTGCATCGACGCGCCGCTCTCCCTCGCGCCGGACCGCGTGGAGCTGGTGCCGACCGGCATCGCGATCCACGTCGCC
>JBDTVU010000067.1:0-17861 GCA_040007035.1 Betaproteobacteria bacterium
CCGCCGACATTCGCCTTGTAAGGGCGACGCTCTACCGGCTGAGCTAAGCACCCGCGCCGCTGCCGGAAACTCGATGCTGGCCGGCGCGCGGGACCCGTTCGAACAAGCCCGTCAGTTTACCGCATCCTTCAGCGCTTTGCCAGCCCGGAACTTCGGCACCTTCGCCGCGCGGATCCGTATCGCCGCGCCGGTCCTGGGATTGCGGCCCTGCCGCGCCGTGCGCTTGCCGACGAAGAACGAGCCGAAGCCGACCAGCGTCACGATGTCGCCCTTGCGCAGCGAGTTGCGGATCGAGTTCACGGTCGCGTCCAGCGCGCGCCCCGCCGCCGCCTTCGAGATGTCGGCATGGCGCGCGATCGCATCGATCAATTCGGATTTGTTCACGATGGTTCCTTGCAATGAGGGTGTCGATCCGGAGCTCGGGTTCGGCATCGGTCCGGCGCCGAGCCGAAGCACGCTGCCGTTACCGCGCCGGTTCCATGCGCCTCGTTCGTGATGGAAACTCGGGGGCTCGGTCAGAACGACGAGCCGGAATGGTCGTTATAGCAATCGCCGTTTCCGCGTGTCAAGGGCACGCTGACGCGCCCGCGCCGCATTCCACCGCAGGCGGACCACGCGCAATTGCATCGGACCCGCGCGGCGAAGGTTGCGCCAGCCGCCGCGCTATTCACGTCGCACGTGAACACCGCGCGCCAACACGCGGAAATCAGGCCCCGACACGGCGGCTCGCCCTGCGCCGACGCGGTCAATCGCCGTGCCGGTCGCGCCGCGTCAGTGCTTGATGAGCACCGGCTTGTTGTCGGCAGGCGCTGCCGGCGGCACCGGCTGCGCGTCCCCGGCCGTTTCCGGCAACGGCGCCGGCCGGCGCTCGAGCGCCGCCTCCAGCACCTGCTCGATCCACCGCACCGGGCGTATGTCGAGGCGATTCTTGATCTCGTCCGGAATCTCGGCGAGATCCTTCACGTTCTCCTCCGGGATCAGCACCGTCTTGATGCCGCCGCGTCCTGCCGCGAGCAGCTTCTCCTTCAGCCCTCCGATCGGCAGCACCTCGCCGCGCAGCGTGATCTCGCCCGTCATCGCCACGTCGGCGCGCACCGGGATCCCGGTGAGGATCGACACCATCGCCGTGACGATCGCACCGCCGGCGGACGGGCCGTCCTTCGGCGTCGCGCCCTCCGGCAGGTGGATGTGGAGGTCGGTCTTCTGGTAGAAATCCGCGGCAATGCCGAGCGCCTTCGAGCGGTGGCGAACGACCGACAGCGCGGCTGCGATCGATTCGTTCATCACCTCCCCGAGCTTGCCCGTCGTCGTCGTCTTGCCCTTGCCCGGCAGCGCGACCGCCTCGATCGTCAACAGGTCGCCGCCGACCTCGGTCCACGCCAGGCCGGTCACCTGGCCGACCTGGTTCTTCTTCTCGGCGATGCCGTAGGTGTAACGCCGCACGCCCAGGTACTTGTCGAGGTTCTTCGAATTGATCTCGACCGGGCTCTTCGCCTTGCGCGCCTTGCCTTCGCTTTCCTTCAGCAGCAGGGCCTTGACCACCTTGCGGCAGATCTTGCTGATGTCGCGCTCCAGGCCACGGACGCCGGCCTCGCGGGTGTAGAAGCGGACGATGTCGCGCAGCGCGCTGTCGGCGACGTGCACTTCCTCCTCCTTCAGCCCGTTGAGCTTCACCTGCTTCGGCAGCAGGTACTGCTTGGCGATCGCGATCTTCTCGTCCTCGGTGTAGCCGGACAGCCGGATCACTTCCATCCGGTCGAGCAGCGCCGCCGGGATGTTCAGGTTGTTAGCGGTGGCGACGAACATCACGTCCGACAGGTCGTATTCGACCTCGACGTAATGGTCGACGAAGGTGCTGTTCTGCTCGGGGTCGAGCACTTCGAGCAGCGCCGACGACGGGTCGCCGCGGAAGTCCTGCCCCATCTTGTCGACCTCGTCGAGCAGGAACAGCGGGTTGCGCACGCCGACCTTCGTCATGTTCTGCAGGATCTTGCCGGGCATCGAGCCGATGTACGTGCGGCGGTGGCCGCGGATCTCGGCCTCGTCGCGCACCCCACCCAGCGACATCCGGACGAACTTGCGGCCGGTCGCCTTGGCCACCGACTGGCCCAGCGAGGTCTTGCCGACGCCGGGCGGGCCGACGAGGCACAGGATCGGCGCCTTCAGCTTGTCGACGCGCTGCTGGACCGCGAGGTACTCGACGATCCGCTCCTTCACCTTCTCCAGGCCGTAGTGGTCGGCGTCGAGGATCTTGACGGCGGCGGCGAGGTCCTTGCTGATCTTGGTCTTCTTCTTCCACGGCAGCGCCGTCAGCGTGTCGATGAAGGTGCGGACGACGGTCGCCTCGGCCGACATCGGCGACATCATCTTGAGCTTCTTCAGCTCGCCCATCGCCTTCGCCTCGGCCTCCTTCGACATCCGGGCGGTCTTGATCTTCTTCTCGGTCTCCTCGAGGTCGGCGTTCTCGTCGCCCTCGCCGAGTTCCTTCTGGATCGCCTTGACCTGCTCGTTCAGGTAGTACTCGCGCTGGCTCTTCTCCATCTGCCGCTTGACGCGGCCGCGGATGCGCTTCTCGACCTGCAGGATGTCGACCTCGTGCTCGAGCTGCTCGAGCAGCTTCTCGAGCCGCTTGTCGACCTCGACGAGGTCGAGCACCGACTGCTTGTTCTCGAGCTTGAGCGGCAGGTGCGCGGCGATCGTGTCGGCCAGGCGGCCGGCGTCGTCGATGCCGGCGATCGAGGTCAGGATCTCGGGCGGGATCTTCTTGTTGAGCTTGACGTACTGGTCGAACTGGGCGAGCAGCGCCCGGCGCATCGCCTCGATCTCGTGCGGCTGGCCGGTGTCGCCGTCGAGCGCCGCCGCCTCGGCCGCCATGTACTCACCCTCGTCGGTGACGGCGGTGAGGCGCGCGCGCTGCGTGCCTTCGACCAGCACCTTCACCGTGCCGTCCGGGAGCTTCAGCATCTGCAGCACCGTCGCGATGCTGCCGATCGGATAGAGGTCCTCCGCGCCGGGGTCGTCCTTGGCCGCGGACTTCTGCGCGACGAGCAGGATGTGCTTGCCGGTGTCCATCGCGACGTCCAGCGCCTTGATCGACTTCGGGCGCCCGACGAACAGCGGGATCACCATGTGCGGGAACACGACGACGTCGCGCAGCGGCAGCAGCGGGAGCGACGTGTTCTCGGCGGGAAGGGGGGTCTCGGTAGCCATGCGTGCCTCGGGATGGGGATTCACGTTCCAAAATGGGGCCGCCGGCCGGCAGTGTCAAGCCGAACGGCAGAAGACAGGGAAAAAACCAATGCGTTCATCAGGTTGGCGCAACAACCACCACTCGATGCCGCACCGTCCCGCGAACGGGTCGCGGGTGTTGAGCGTCGCGGGGTGTGCGACGTTCCAACGGCCGCAGTTGTTGCGTCAGCGCGGAAAGCTTCCCGCCATGGCGAAACAACGAACCGCACTGACGCAATAACTACTTGTGGGCAGAGGCGACCTTCGGCGCGTCCGCGAACATCAGCAGCGGCTTGCCGTCGTTGGCGATCGTCGCCTCGTCGACGACGACGCGCGACAGGTTCGTCTGCGACGGGAGGTCGTACATCACGTCGAGCAGCACCTGCTCCAGGATCGAGCGCAGGCCGCGCGCGCCGGTCTTGCGCGCCAGCGCCTTCTTGGCGATCGCCAGCAGCGCCGCCTCGCGGATCTCGAGCTCGACGCCTTCCATCCGGAACATCTTCTGGTACTGCTTGATCAGCGCGTTCTTCGGCTCGACCAGAATCTGGATCAGCGCCGCTTCGTCGAGTTCCTCCAGCGTGGCCACCACCGGCAGCCGGCCGACGAACTCCGGGATCAGGCCGAACTTGATCAGGTCTTCCGGCTCGGCGTCGCGCAGCAGCAACCCTATGTCCTTGCGGTCGTCCGGGCTCGTCACCTCGGCGCCGAAGCCGATGCCGGTCTTCGCCGTCCGCTGGCGGATGATCTTCTCCAAGCCGTCGAACGCTCCGCCGCAGACGAACAGGATGTTGGTGGTGTCGACCTGGACGAATTCCTGGTTCGGGTGCTTGCGCCCGCCCTGCGGCGGCACCGACGCGATCGTGCCCTCGATCAGCTTCAGCAGCGCCTGCTGGACGCCCTCGCCCGAGACGTCGCGGGTGATCGACGGGTTGTCGCTCTTGCGCGAGATCTTGTCGATCTCGTCGATGTAGACGATGCCGCGCTGCGCCTTCTCGATGTCGTAGTCGCACTTCTGCAGCAGCTTCTGGATGATGTTCTCGACGTCCTCGCCGACGTAGCCGGCCTCGGTAAGCGTCGTCGCGTCGGCGATCACGAACGGCACGTCGAGCAGGCGCGCGAGCGTCTGCGCCAGCAGCGTCTTGCCGGAGCCGGTCGGGCCGATCAGCAGGATGTTGCTCTTGGCGAGCTCGACCTCGTCGTCCTTGCCGCCGGGCTCCAGCCGCTTGTAGTGGTTGTAGACGGCGACCGACAGGATCTTCTTCGCCGTGTCCTGCCCGATCACGTACTGGTCGAGGATCTGCCGGATCTCGTGCGGCGTCGGCAGCTTGTTCTTGTCCGAGCGCGTTGACTCCGCGGTCGTGCCTTCCTCGCGGATGATGTCGTTGCAGAGCTCGATGCACTCGTCGCAGATGAACACCGACGGACCGGCGATGAGCTTCCGCACCTCATGCTGGCTCTTGCCGCAGAAGGAGCAGTACAGCAGCTTGTCGCCGGAGGGTTTGTCGGCCATCGTTGTGCGAATGCCTGTCTATTCAGGTGCCGGTGCGCGGAACCGGTGGATCGACTTTACCCGCCCTGCACCCGCTTCTGCAAGACCTTGTCGACGATCCCGTAGGCCTCGGCCTCGTCGGCGGTGAGGAAATTGTCGCGGTCGTGGTCCGTCTCGACCTGCTCCGGTGTCCGTCCGGTGAACCCGGCCATCTGCCGGATGAACCGCTTCTTGAGGTCGATGACGAACTGCGCGTGGCGCTCGATGTCGGACACCTGTCCCTGGAATCCGCCCGACGGCTGGTGGATCATGACGGTGGAGTTCGGCAGCGCGAAGCGCTTGCCCTTCGCGCCCGCCGCCAGCAGGAACGCGCCCATGCTCGCCGCCATTCCCACGCACAGCGTCGAGACGTCCGGCCGGATGAACTGCATGGTGTCGAAGATCGCCATTCCCGACGAGATCGAGCCGCCCGGCGAGTTGATGTAGAAATGGATGTCCTTGTCGGGATTTTCCGATTCGAGGAACAGCATCTGCGCGACGATCAGGTTGGCGGTGACGTCGTTGACCGGCCCCACCAGGAACACCACGCGTTCCTTCAGCAGCCGCGAGTAGATGTCGTACGCGCGCTCGCCGCGTCCGCTCTGCTCGATCACCATCGGGATCAGGCCCAGTGCCTTCGGATCGTCCATTTCAGCCTCGTTCAGAGTGCCCGTTCGGGCATTGCAGGAATTCGCAGGACTGCCGCGCCGCCGCCCGCCTCGCCGCGACACCCTACCACTGACCGGACATGGGGGCGGCCGCAGGCGCCACAAGGCAGGTCGATTGGTGCCCACTTCGACGCGTACATCGCGCCACGCGGTCGGTCGAACTTGCCGGCTCAGCCGCGTCCGGGCCCCATCAGCTCGGCGAACGTCGCCGGCTTGTCCGCGACCCGAGTCCGCGCGAGCACCCAGGCGACGACGTTGCCTTCGACGGCGAGCGCCTCGAACTCGTTCAGGCGCTCGGCCTTCTCGTAGTGCCAGCGAACAACCGCGTCCGGCTGCTCGTAGGTCTGTGCCGCCTCGACCACCAGCGCCTTGACCTGCTCGGGCTTCGCCTGCAGCGACTCGCGGCGGACCACCTCGGACAGCGCGAGCCCCAGCGCCACTCGCTCCTCGGCCGACGCACGGAACAGCTCCGGCGTCAGCTTGACGTCCTCGGCCTTCATCCCCTGCTGCTGCAGGTCAGCCGCCATCTTCTGCGCCATGTTCTGCGACTCGATGTCGACCAGCGACTTCGGCACGGCGAACTCAGCGCTCTTGCGCAGCGCCGCAAGCGCCTGTTCCTTGACCTTCGCCTCGATCTTGCGTTTGAGCTCGAACCGGAGATTCGCGCCGACCTCGGACTTGAGCTCGTCGATGTCGCCGCTCGCGATTCCGAACGCGTTGGCGAACGTTGCGTCGACGTCCGGCAGCACCGGCGCCGCCACCGACTTCACCGTCAGCGTGAACTCGGCGCGCTTTCCGGCGACTTCCTTGCCGTGGTAGTCGGCGGGAAACGTCAGCGCGAACGACTTCGTGTCGCCCGCCAGCATCCCGGTCACCGCTTCCTCGAACTCCGGCAGCATCCGTCCTTCGCCGAGCTGGATCGGGAATTCCTTCGCCTGGCCGCCCGGGAACTCGACGCCGTCGATGCGGCCGGTGAAATCGACGACCGCGCGGTCACCCGCCGCCGCTGCGCGCGCCGCCGGCTCGTAGCGCGTCCGCTGCTTGCGCAACACTTCGATCGTGTCCAGGACGTCGGCTGGCGTCACCTCCGCCACCGGCCGCTCGATCGTCACCGTCGACAGGTCGCCCAGTCGCACCTCGGGATAGACTTCGAACACCGCCGAGAACTCGAGCTGGTCGGCTGCGGACGCGCTCGTCTTCGGCTCGATCCGCGGATAGCCGGCGACGCGCAGGTTCTGCTCGCGCACCGCGTCGGAGAACGTCTTCTGCACGGTGTCGGAAATGACGTCGGAACGCACCTGGGGGCCGTACTGCTGGACCACCATCTTGAGCGGCACCTTGCCGGGGCGGAAACCCGGAATCTTGACGTTCTTGGCGAGCCGGGCGAGGCGCTTGCCGACCTCGCTCTCGATGTCGGCGATCGGCACGGCGACGTTGAGCCGGCGCTCGAGCTGGCCGAGGGTTTCGAGGCTGGTTTGCATGTGCAGCGAATCCTTGCTAGATTGGGTCGGTGGTGCGAAAGGGGGGACTCGAACCCCCACGGGCTGCCCCGCTGGAACCTAAATCCAGTGCGTCTACCAATTCCGCCACTTTCGCAGTTCCCACTTTCGCAGTTCCCACTTACGCAGTTTCGACTACGCAGTTTCGACGCGGTTTCCGCTTCGGCAGCCGTTTTCGCTCAACGGGCGAGTATAGCCGAAACGGCCGGATGTCGCCAGCGCAGACCCGTCCGCCAACGCCCGCCTCGACGAACAAACGTTTCCTTATCGGCGCGTTGCGCCCGTTACGCGTGTCGGTCGCCCATTACGAGAATTTTCCCGTCGCATCGTTCCTCGTGCCGCGCGCGCTGCGGCCGGCGGTGGTCGCGATCTACCGGTTCGCGCGGGTGGCCGACGACATTGCGGACGAGGGCGACGCACCGGCGGCGGCGCGGCTGGCCGCGCTTGACCGCTACGAACGCGCACTCGACGCGATCGCCGCCGGGCAGCCGCCGGCGGAACCGCCCTTTCCCGAGCTCGCGGCCGCGATCGACCGCCATGCGCTGCCGGTCGCCCTTCTGCGCGATCTGCTGTCCGCGTTTCGGCAGGACGTCACGACGACGCGCTATGCCACGCACGCGGCGCTCCTCGACTACTGCCGGCGCTCGGCCAACCCGATCGGTCGCCTGCTCGTGCATCTCTACGGCGCCACGACGCCCGCAAACCTCGACTGCGCGGACGCGATCTGCACCGGTCTGCAGCTCGTCAACTTCTGGCAGGACGTCGCCATCGACCGCACGAAGGATCGGATCTACGTCCCGCAGGAAGACCTCGCGCGCTTCGGCGTCGACGAGGATGCGATCGCCGCCGGCCGGGTCGACGACGCGTGGCGGGCGCTGATGGCGTTCCAGACGCGGCGAACGCGCGCGCTGCTCGAATCGGGACGGCCGCTCGCCGACCGTCGCCGGTTGCCGTGGCGCCTCGCGCTCGAGCTGTCCGGCGTGCTTGCCGGCGGCCACCGCATTCTCGACGCCATCGACGCCGTCGGCGGCGACGTGTTCCGCCATCGGCCGCAACTGGCGCGCGGCGACTGGGTGCTCGTCGCAGCCAACGCGCTGTTTCCGCCCCGGCGCCACCGCGCTGCTCCCTGAGCCCGAATGGTCGCCGCAATGACCCCCGACGAGTACTGCCGCCAGAAGACCGCGCAGAGCGGATCGAGCTTCTACTACAGCTTCCTGTTCCTGCCGCCGGAGCGGCGGCGCGCGATCACCGCGCTCTACACGTTCTGCCGCGAGGTCGACGACGTCGTCGACGAGGTCAGCGACCCGGGCGTGGCGCGGGCAAAGCTCGCGTGGTGGCGGCAGGAAATCGCTGCGGTCTACGCGGGCACGCCGCAGCATCCGGTCGCGCTGGCGCTGCAGCCGGTCGTCGCCGCGTACGCGCTCCCGGAAGCGCACTTCCAGACCGTCATCGACGGCATGGCGATGGACCTCGACCACCGCGGGTACGTCGACTTCGCCGACCTCGAACTGTACTGCCACCGCGTCGCCGGCGTCGTCGGGCTGATGTCGGCGGAGATCTTCGGCCGCAGCCAGGACGCGACGCTCACGTACGCGCGCGATCTCGGCATCGCGTTCCAGCTCACCAACATCGTCCGCGACGTCGGCGAGGATGCGCGCCGCGGCCGGATCTATCTTCCGCAGGACGACCTCGCGCGGCACGGCGTCGCACCGTCGGCGCTGCTGAAGCGCGAGGGCGGCGCCGGCTTCCGCGCACTGATGGTCGAACAGATCGCACGCGCGCGGCAGTGGTACGACCGGGCGCAGGACGCGCTCCCGATCGCCGACCGGCGCGCGCAGCGCCCGGGTCTCATCATGGCCGCGATATACCGGAGGCTGCTGGGCGAGATCGAGCGCGATCCGGCAGCGGTGCTCATGCGGCGGGTGGCGCTGACGCCGCTCGCCAAGTTCTGGATCGCGTGGACGACGGCGCGCCGGGCGTGAGCGCGGCCGGACCGCGTTGCGTCGCCGTCGTCGGCGGCGGCTGGGCGGGCTGCGCCGCCGCGGTGACGCTGGCGCGCGCGGGTCTGCCCGTGACGCTGTTCGAGCAGGCGAAGACGCTCGGCGGACGCGCGCGGCGCGTTGTGCTCGACGGCGTCGCGGTCGATAACGGGCAGCACCTGATGATCGGTGCGTACGTGCAGGTGCTGGCGTTGCTGTCCGCGGTGCACGGCGCCACCGAGGCGCGGCGCCTTTTCCACCGGCTGCCGCTGACGATGCGGCCGTTCGGCGCGCCGCGCCGCGGTACCGTGTCAATCGCCGCGTGGCGCGCGCCGGCGCCGCTG
The DNA here is from genome assembly GCA_040007035.1 of Betaproteobacteria bacterium. Taxonomy (GTDB): domain Bacteria; phylum Pseudomonadota; class Gammaproteobacteria; order Burkholderiales; family Casimicrobiaceae; genus CAIWHR01. The sequence continues at coordinate 9,247 of JBDTVU010000067.1, forward strand.
CACCTCGCCGGCGGGATGCTCGGTGCCGACGGGCTCGCGTGGCGGGAACGGCTGGCGCTGGTCAGCGAATTCCGGCGGCTCGCGCGCGCCGGCTTCCGCTGCCCGCCCGCGCAGACTGTCGCCCAATGCTTCGCGGGAGGGCCGCTGCGGGCGTTCGCAGCGGTGTGGGAGCCGCTGTGCCTCGCCGCGCTCAACACGCCGCCCGAAGCCGCGTCGGCGCAGATGTTCGCCAACGTGCTGCGGGCGGCATTCACCGGATCGCGGCGGCACAGCGATTTCCTCGTCCCGGCGGTCGACCTGAGCGCGCTGTTTCCGGACGCTGCTGCGCGCCTCGTGTCTGCGCACGGCGGCGAGGTCCGCACCGCAACCCTTGCGCGCGTGTTCGCGCCGCGCGACGGCGTGACGAAGATCCGCACGGCCACCGGCGACGAGTCGTTTGCCGCGGCGATCGTCGCCGTCGCGCCGCACCAGCTCGCCGGTGCGTTCGTCGAGCCGGAAGGCGACGCCGCGCCGTGGTACGAGGCGCTCGTGCAGACGATGGCGTTCCGCTACGAATCGATTACCACCGTCTATCTGGGGCTGGCGGCACCAGTGGAGCTGCCGGCGCGGCTTGCCCGCCTCGACGACGCGCCCGGGCAGTGGGTGTTCGACCGCAGCGACGCGTTGCCGCCCGACGCGCCCGGCGACGCGCGCTCGCTGGTATCCGTCGTCATCAGCGCGGGCGGTGCGCACGACCTGCAGGACCACGCTGCGCTGGCTGCCGACATCGAGGCGCAATTGCGGCGGCTCGACCGGCGCTTGCCCGCCGTCGTCTGGTCGCGCGTCATCGCCGAGCGCCGGGCCACGTATGCGTGCGCGCCTGCACTGCGGCGACCGGTCGCAGGCCGGATCGTGCCGGGCCTCTACCTCGCGGGCGACTACACAGACCCGGATTTTCCGGCGACGCTCGAGGCCGCGACGAGGAGCGGCGTCGCCGCCGCGCGCGCCGCGATCAGCGACGACCCGCGCTGAACGCGGCGACCGTTGCGCGTCGTCAACGGCTGGCGCGTCGCCGGACTGCCGTGGACGACGAAGCTCGATCGCACGAAGCTCGATCTGCCGGATTGACCGTCGCCCTCGCGCGCCGTCACGCAATCGCGTGGCCGCCGTCGACGGTCACGGTGCTGCCGGTCATGAACGCGCCCGCGTCGGAGGCGAGCATCAGCAGCGCCCCGTCGAGGTCGGCCGGCGTGCCGAAGCGGCGCAGGGGCACGCGGTTCGCGATCGCCTCGCCGGCCGGCGAGCGCAGGAAATCGCGGTTGATCTCCGTCTCGACGTAGCCAGGCGCGATCGCGTTGACGCGGATGCCGTGCGGCGCGAGCTCCAGCGCGAGCGCCTCGGTCAGCCGGACCAGCGCCGCCTTCGACGCGATGTACGCAGGCACGGCCTTCACCACGCGGAATCCCAGCACCGAGGCGATGTTGACGATGACGCCGCCGCGGCCGGCTGCAACCATCGCCTTCGCCGCATCGCGCGCAACGCGGAAAGCGCCGGACAGGTTGGTGTCGATCACGCGCTGCCAGTCATCCTCGGTCGTCTGCAGCACCGGCTTCGTCGCCGCGACGCCGGAATTGTTGATCACGATGTGCGGCACGCCCGCGCGCTCGACCGCCGCCGCGACCGCACGCTCGACCGACGCCGGATCGCGGACGTCGATCGGCACCGCATGGGCCCGGCCGCCGGCTGCGACGATCTCCGCCACGACCGACTCGAGCTCGGCCATGCGCCGCGCGGCGACGACGACGATCGCGCCGTGCCGCGCCAGCACTTGCGCGAAATGACGACCGAGCCCGCTGGAGGCGCCGGTGACGAGCGCCGTGCGGCCGACGAGGAGGTCGGGAACGAACGGGGATCGCGCCATGACCGGAAGGTCGAATTTGGCCTCGGGCTCGAATGCTCAGGCGCCGCGTGACCTGACGCTGCCCGTTCGGTTGCGCAGCAGCCGCTGCTGCTCGCGGTTCCACTCGCGGTCCTTGACCGTCGCCCGCTTGTCGTACTGCTTCTTGCCCTTGGCGAGGCCGAACTCGAGCTTCACCCTGCCCTTGCTGTAGTGGAGATTGAGCGGCGTCAGCGTGTAGCCGGCGCGCTCGACCTGCCCCACCAGCCGGTTGATCTCGGTCCGGTGCAGCAGCAGCTTCCGGGTGCGCGTCGGATCGGCGCGGACGTGCGTCGACGCGGTCGTCAGCGGCGTGATGTGGGCGCCGATCAGCATGATCTCGCCGTTCCTGACGACGACGTAGGCTTCCTTCAGTTGCGCGCGGCCGGCGCGGATCGCCTTGACCTCCCAGCCTTCGAGCGCAAGCCCGGCCTCGAAGCGTTCCTCGATAAAATAGTCGTGAAACGCCTTCCGGTTCTCGACGATACTCATGGACGAATGCACCCACCCCGCGACACCCCGCGACCACGTGCCGCCGGGGAAAGTTCTGCAGTCGCGCGAGCCCGGCGTGCGACATTCGCCGCCACACCGACCGCAAACTGCGCCCGGAGTCTAGCAGCCCGCCATGCAGCGCGTGAACAAGTCCGTCCTGGTGCCGTTCTCCGCCGCCGAGATGTTCGCGCTCGTCGACGAGGTCGAGCGCTATCCGGAGTTCCTCCCGTGGTGCGGCGGCGTGCACGTGATCGAGCTGCGGCCGGACGGAAAGACGGCGCGGATCGAAATCGACTACCACGGCGTCAGGGCGCACTTCACGACCGCCAACCTCAACCGGCCGCCCGAAGCGATCGTCGTCACGCTGACCGACGGGCCGTTTCGCCACCTCCACGGCGAATGGCGGTTCCACGCGCTCTCCGCCGACGCCTGCAAGGTCGAGTTCGAGCTCGCGTACGACTTCACGACGCACCTGCTGGAAAAGGTCGTCGGTCCGGTGTTCAGCCGGATCGCGAACACCTTCATCGACGCGTTCGTCAAGCGCGCCGAGGCGCTGCACGGCGGGCCGCCGTGACCGCCCCTGCCACGTCGATCCGGGTGAGCGTCGTCTGGGCGACGCCGGACGTGCAGGACGTCGTCGCCGTCGTGCTCCCCGCCGGTGCCACCGTCGCCGACGCCGTGGCCGCTTCGTCGCTGCCCGCCGTCCACGCGATCGACGCCACAGGCATCGGATACGGGATCGCCGGCCGGCGCGTCGCGCCATCGACGGTGCTCGCCGATGGCGACCGCGTGGAACTCTGTCGGTCGCTCGTCGTCGATCCCGGGGATGCGCGGCGACTCCGGGCACGGCATCGGCCGCTCCCGAAGCCGCGGCCGCGGTCGAAGCGCCCGAGCACGCCCTGAAAGACCGGCATTGCCCGAACCGGCCGGATCGTCGACAATAAGCGTATGACTTCCGGCCGCTTCCGGTTGCGCCCCGTCGCCGTCGCGCTCTGCGTTGCCGCGCTTACCGCGTTCGCCCCGATGGCGGCCGCGCAGGATGCGACGAAGCCCTCGTTCGCCGCCACGGCGAGTGCGTCGGTCCGGAGTGCGGCAGCAGCGGCGTGGGAGACCACCCGCGAGCTGACGTCGTCGGCCCTCGAGCTGATCGGCGTCCGCTACAAGTGGGGCGGCGCAGCGCCGGAAACCGGGCTCGACTGCAGCGGCCTCGTCCAGTACGTGTTCCAGCAGGTGACCGGCGTCACGTTGCCGCGTTCGGCGAAGGAAATGAGCCGCCTCGGCGACAAGGTCGCGCTCACCGACCTCGCGCCGGGCGACCTTGTGTTCTTCAACACCCGCCGCTTCGCCTACTCGCACGTCGGCATCTATCTCGGCGACGGCAAGTTCGTCCACGCCCCGCGGCGCGGACGCGAGGTCGAGGTCGCGACGATCGACCGCAGCTACTGGCAGCAACGGTTCAACGGCGCCCGCCGGCTGGTGGGGGTGCTGCCGGAGATGATGCCCGCGCTCGTTTCCAAAGCGCTGGCGGCTCCGATCGAATTGCCCGCCGACGCCGACGCGCGGCCGTAAGCCGGCGCCCGCCCGGCCGGCGCCCGTCGGCACTCAGACATCGGCCTCTCCCGCTGTCCTGGTGATCCGCGGCGCCTGCGCGACGGCCGACCTCCCTCGCTCGGCGACGCCGCCCTTCGGGCCTCGGCTCGCTGCGCTCGCCCGCCTCGCTCAGTCGCGGCCGCCGGCGCGGCGCAGCCGTTCCGCCATCGGCACGTCGTTGTTGCGTTTGGCGAAGTCGAGCGCGCTCATCCTGTTCTCGTTCTGCCGGCCCGCGGCCGCGCCGCGCGAAAGCAGCAGCTCGACGGTCGACATCCGCGCCTCGCGCGCCGCCATCATCAGCGCCGTCATTCCGTTCGGCGACGCAGCGTCGATCTCGGCCCCCTCGGCGAGCAGGAAGCGGACGATGTCGTCGTGGCCGCCGGTGGCAGCGAAGAGCAGCGCCGTCCACCCCATCCCGTTCACTTCGGCGCCGCTGGCCCGCAGCTTGCGGACGATGCCGAGGTGGCCGTTCAGCGCCGCCACCATCAGCGCCGAATCGCCGAACTTGTTGCGGCCGTTGACCGCCGCGCGGCCGGCGAGCAGCACGTCGACGGTCGCCGCATTGCCGACGCGCGCGGCGATGAGCAGCACCGGGTCGCCGTTCGCGTCGACGGTGTTCGGGTCCATCCCGCGCTGGAGCAGCGACCGCACGTCGCCGGCGCGATCGTTGGCGACGGCAATGAGGAAATCTTCGTAGACCTGCTGGGCGGCGGCCGGCGGCGACAGCGCGGCAAGGACCAGCACGCCGCCGATCGTGGCGGCGACGCGGCGGCGGAATCGGTCAATGGACATCGGCGAAATCCTTCGGGTCGATCCGGAACAGGCGGAAGAAGTTGTCGGTGGTCGCCGCGGCGATCGCCTCGACCGGCACGCCACGCAGCCGCGCGATCTCCGCGGCGACGTGAGGCACGTACGCGGGCTGGTTGCGCTTGCCGCGATGAGGCACCGGCGCGAGATACGGTGCGTCGGTCTCGATCAGCATTCGCTCGAGCGGGACGCGCTGCGCGACGTCCTTGATCGCAAGCGCGTTCCTGAACGTGACGATCCCCGAAAACGAGATGTGGAATCCGAGATCGAGCGCTGCGCGCGCGACGTCCCAGGTCTCGGTGAAGCAGTGCATGACGCCGCCGGCCTCGCCGGCTCCCTCGTCGCGCATGATCGATATCGTGTCGTCGGCGGCGCTCCGGGTGTGGATCACCAGCGGCCGGCCTGCGCGCCGTGCCGCCCGGATGTGGGTGCGGAATCGCTGCCGCTGCCACTCGAGGTCGCCTTCCAGCCGATAGTAGTCGAGCCCGGTCTCGCCGATCGCAACGACCTTGGGCCGTGCGGCGAGCGCGACGAGGTCGTCGACCGACGGTTCCGGCGTGTCGGCGTAGTCGGGATGGACGCCGACGGTCGCATACAGGTTCGGGTGTGCGGCGGCGAGCGCGTGCACGGCCGGCCAGTCGGGAAGATTGACCGAGATGCACAGCGCGTGGGTGACCTGCGCCGCCGCCATCGCCGCGAGCAGCGCGGGCAGCTCGGCGACGAACTCGGGAAAATCGAGATGGCAGTGCGAGTCGACGTACATGTCAGGGACCGGGGTTGAGGCGCGGCCCGCGCGGCGGCGCGCCGCCCTGCGTGCGCCGACCTCCGCGACCGGATCCCCGACCCGCGGCCGTCACATCGTGTGCGTGGGCCGCGACGACGCCAGCGTCTCGCCGAGAATCTTTTCGATCGTCGCCCGCGCGGCGGCGCCGGTCTCGTCCTGCGTGAATTGGACGCCGATGCCCTGCGTCCGGTTGCCCTGGACACCCTCGGGGGTCACCCAGACGACCTTGCCCTGGACTGCGATGCGGTTCGGATCGTCCATCAGCGACAGCAGCATGAACACTTCCTCGCCGAGCTGGTACTGGCGGGTCGTCGGGATGAAGATTCCGCCGCCCTTCAAGAAAGGCATGAACGCAGCGTAGAGGGCCGCGCGTTCACGAATGTTGAGCGACAGCACGCCCGGGCGCGCGACGTTTGCCGCGAGCGCCGCACCTGCCACCGCACTGCCCGGCTTGCCGTCGGCCATCCGTCACCCGAAGAGAGCCCGATAATCGATCAACAGCGCCTCGGCGACGAGGCGCGGCTGCAGCGGATGCGCGAGCAGCGCGCGTTGCCGCAGCAGGGACCGATAATAGCGAATCAGCGGTATCGGCGCCACCTGCGAGGCGAGCGTCGCCAGCGTCCCGGCGTGATCCGGGTTCCGCAGCGGTACGCCGCCGGCCGCGACGCGCGCGAGATCCGCGGTCCAGGCGCAAATCCACTCGAGCGCCGACGCGAGGCGCGGCCGGCGCTCGTCCTTGCCGCCGGCGTCGATGCGCGCGGCGAGCGTCACCGGCGGAAGGCGCGCGCCCAGCGCAAGCGCCGCGAGCCACGCACTGCGCTCGGCGACCGCCGCCGGATCCGCGTACGCGAGTGCGGCGAGCGGCGCGCCCGCTGCCTGCGCGAGCGCAACGTCCGGTTCGGCAACGCCCTGCGCGACGAGCCACGCCCGCGCGTCCTCGGCCGCCGGCGGCGCCACGGCGAGCCTGCGACAGCGGGACCGGATCGTCGCCGGCAATCGGCCCGGCTGGTCGGCGACGAGCAGCAGGTAGGTGCCCGCCGGCGGCTCCTCGAGCGTCTTCAGCAGCGCATTCGCCGCGGCGAGGTTCATCCGCTCCGCCGGCGCGATCACCGCGACCTTCGCCCGCTGCCGATGGCTCGACAGGAACGCGAAGTCGGTCAGCGCGCGGACGCGGTCGATCGTGATCGTGTCGACTGGTTCGAGCTCGCCGGTATCTTTGTCCGGCGCCATCAGTTCGAGCCGCATAAGGTCCGGGTGCGCGCCGGCGATCGCGTAACGGCAGCTCGGGCAGACGCCGCAGGCGAGACCGTCCGGGCGCGGCGCTTCGCACAGCAGCGCCTGGGCGAGACCGAGCGCCAGCGCGTGCTTGCCGATGCCGCGCGGTCCGCTGAGAAGCAGCGCATGCGGCCATGACGCGCGATTCGCGGCGAGCGCACGCGCCGTCGCCTCGTGCCACGACGGGAACGGCCACCATGGCAGCGCCTGCGATACGACGACGTCTTCGTCGCGCTCCGCCATCGTCAATCCGATGCCAGTTTCGCCATGCACGCTTTGAGCTCGGCGCGCACCGCGTCGACCGCAAGCGTGCTGTCGACGATGCGAAAGCGCCGCGGATGCTCGCGTGCCCGCTCGAGGTAGGCCGATCGGACGCGGTCGAAGAACGCGGCGGCTTCCCGCTCGAACTTGTCGAGCGTCCGCCCCTCGGTCGCGGCGCGGTCGAGGCGCGACCTCGACACGGCCGTCGGCACGTCGAACAGGAACGTGAGGTCCGGCTGGCAGTCGCCGTGGATCCATTGCTCCAGCTCGCGGATCCGGTCCAGCGGCACGCCGTGGCCGCCGCCCTGATACGCGAACGTGGCGTCGGTGAAGCGATCGCACAGCACCCAGTCGCCGCGTGCCAGCGCCGGACGGATCACCCGGTCGAGGTGCTCGCGCCGAGCGGCGAACATCAGCAGCGCCTCGCTGTCGTGCGTCATCGGCTCGCGCAGCAGCAGCCGGCGCAGTTCCTCGCCGAGCGGCGTGCCGCCCGGCTCGCGGGTGGCGACGACGGTCAGCCCCCGCGCCTCGAGCGCCGCGACGAGCCAGCCGACGTGCGTGCTCTTGCCGGCGCCGTCGATGCCTTCGAGGGTGATGAAGCGGCCTGGACGCGGAGTCATGGGTCGGGATGGGCAGTCGGGCGACGTGACGGGAGAGGACGCGCTGCGGCGCGCGCCGTCAGCGACCGCCCTTCTGGAATTTTGCCACGGCGCGGTTGTGGTCGGGGAGCGTCGTCGAAAATTCCGACGTGCCGTCGCCGCGCGCGACGAAATAGAGGTAGCGCGACTTCGGTGGATTCGTCGCCGCGTCGAGCGATTGCTGCCCTGGCAGCGCGATTGGCGTCGGCGGCAGCCCGTCGCGGGTGTACGTGTTCCACGGCGTGTCGGCCTCGAGGTCGCGCTTCCGGAGGTTGCCGTCGAACTTCGGCCCAAGGCCGTAGATCACCGTCGGATCGGTCTGCAACCGCATCCCGATCCGCAGCCGGTTTACGAACACCGAGGCGATCAGCGGTCGATCCGCGTTGCGCCCGGTTTCCTTCTCGACGATCGACGCCAGGATCAGCGCCTCGTACGGCGTCCTGAGCGGCAGGTCGGGTGCCCGCGCCGCCCACGCCGCGTCGAGGCGCTCACGCATCAGCCGGTGTGCGCGCGCATAGAGCGCCGCATCGGAGGCGCCGGCGGCGAAGAAATAGGTGTCCGGGAAGAACCAGCCCTCGGGGCTCGGGGCGCCGATCCCAAGCCGCTTCATCAGCTCGATGTCGGAGAGCTCCGGTGAGCTCGTCGTCACTGCCGTGCTCGCGGCCACCGCCTGCCGGAACTCGGCGAACGTCGCGCCCTCGACCACCGTCAGCGTCGCCTGCGTGACGTCGCCCTGCGTCAGCTTGTCGAGGAGCTCCGGCAGCGTGATGCCGGCGGCGATTTCGTAATTGCCGGCCTTGATCGCACGATCGACACCGCGGACGCGGCCGAGCGCCGTCAGCCAGCGCTCGCC
>JBDTVU010000068.1:0-17748 GCA_040007035.1 Betaproteobacteria bacterium
ATCACGATCACCGTGTTCTTGAAGTCGACGGTGCGGCCCTGGCCGTCGGTCATCCTCCCGTCGTCCAGCACCTGCAGCAGCACATTGAACACGTCCGGGTGCGCCTTCTCGACCTCGTCCAGCAGGATCACGCTGTACGGCTTGCGCCGCACCAGCTCGGTCAGGTAGCCGCCCTCCTCGTAGCCGACGTAGCCCGGCGGCGCGCCGATCAGCCGCGCCACCGAATGCCGTTCCTGGAATTCGGACATGTCGATGCGGATCAGGTGCTGCTCGGAGTCGAACAGGAACTCGGCCAGCGCCTTGCACAGCTCGGTCTTGCCCACGCCGGTCGAGCCGAGGAACAGGAACGAGCCGTACGGACGGTTCGGATCGGCGAGACCCGAGCGCGAGCGCCGGATCGCGTCGGCGACGAGCCGTACCGCCTCGTCCTGCCCGACGACGCGCTTGTGGAGTGCGTCTTCCATGTGCAGCAGCTTGTCGCGCTCGCCCTGCATCATCTTCGACACCGGGATGCCGGTCGCCCGCGAGACGACCTCGGCGATCTCCTCCGCGCCCACCTGCGTGCGCAGCAGTTGCGGCTTCTTGTCCTGGTCCTTCTCCCGCTTCTTGTCGGCCTTCTTCAACTGCGCCTCGAGCTGCGGCAATTTTCCATATTGCAGCTCGGACATCTTCTGCCAGTCGCCCTTGCGCCGCGCGTCTTCCATCTGCAGCTTGATCTTGTCGATCTCCTCCTTGATGTGCTGCGTGCCCGCGACCTGCGCCTTCTCCGCCTGCCACACCTCGTCCAGGTCCGCATATTCGCGCTCGAGCTTCGCGATCTCCTGCTCGATCAGGTCGAGCCGCTTCTTCGACGCCTCGTCCTTCTCCTTCTTCACTGCTTCGCGCTCGATCTTCAACTGGATCAGCCGGCGGTCGAGTTTGTCCATCGACTCCGGCTTCGAGTCGATCTCCATCTTGATCTTCGCCGCGGCCTCGTCGATCAGGTCGATCGCCTTGTCGGGCAGGAAGCGGTCGGTGATATAGCGATGCGAGAGCTCGGCCGCGGCGACGATTGCCGGGTCGGTGATCTCGACGCCGTGGTGGATTTCGTAGCGCTCCTGCAACCCGCGCAGGATCGCGATCGTCGACTCGACCGACGGCTCGTCGACCAGCACCTTCTGGAATCGGCGCTCAAGTGCGGCGTCCTTCTCGACGTACTTGCGGTATTCGTCGAGCGTGGTCGCGCCGACGCAGTGCAACTCGCCGCGGGCGAGCGCGGGCTTCAGCATGTTGCCGGCATCCATCGCGCCCTCGGCCTTGCCGGCACCGACCATGGTGTGCAATTCGTCGATGAAGACGATCGTCTGCCCCTCGTCGGCGGCGATGTCCTTCAGCACGGCCTTCAAGCGCTCCTCGAACTCGCCACGATATTTGGTGCCGGCGAGCAACATCGCCATGTCGAGCGACAGCACCCGCTTGCTCTTCAGCGACTCCGGCACTTCGCCGTTGACGATCCGCTGCGCGAGGCCTTCGACGATCGCCGTCTTGCCCACGCCCGGCTCGCCGATCAGCACCGGGTTGTTCTTGGTCCGCCGCTGCAGGATCTGGATCGTCCGCCGGATCTCGTCGTCGCGGCCGATCACGGGATCGAGCTTGCCTTCGCGGGCGCGCTCGGTGAGGTCGATCGTGTATTTCTTCAGCGCCTCGCGCTGGCCTTCGGCCTCCTGCGAGTCGATGCCGGCGCCGCCGCGCACCGCTTCGATCGCGGATTCGAGCGCCTTGCGGGTGAGTCCGTTGTCCTTGAGCAGCCGCCCGGTGTCACCCTTGTCATCGGCCAGCGCGAGCAGGAACAGTTCGGAGGCGATGAACTGGTCGCCGCGCTTGGTAGCTTCCTTGTCGGTGAGATTTAGCAGGTTGTTGAGGTCGCGCGAGACACCGATCTCGCCGCCCTGCCCCTCGACTTTCGGCAGCCGCTCGATCGCCTTCGCGAGCGCCGCCTTGACCCTGGGCACGGCCACGCCGGCCCGCGAGAGCAGCGACGACGTGCCGCCGTCCTCCTGGTTGACCAGTGCCGAGAGCAGGTGCGGCGGCTCGATGAAGCCGTTGTCGTTGCCGAGCGCCGCGCTCTGGGCGTCGGCGAACGCCTGCTGGAACTTGGTGGTGAGCTTGTCGAAGCGCATGGCGATTTCCCCAAAAAGACTACCATCGACATGGGGTCTTCGCCCTGCAGATTCAAGGGTTTCAGCCGGTCGCGGCGCCGCCGGCCGACCGGGATCCGACCGGGAGCATGCCGGTCAGGTCGGTCGCGTTGGACGCCCGCCGATCGACGTGGATAATGCGGAGTCATGGCCATCCCTTCCCCGGTCGCCGAGATGTCGCCCGCCGCTGCGCCCGGCGTGGAACCTGCCGAGCGTGGCGCCCGCCCGCGGCTCTCGCCGCTCGGCCGCGACCTGGCCGCCGTCCTGCTGGTCAAATTCATCGTGCTCGCCCTCCTCTGGTTCGCGTTCTTCCGCACGCCCGCGGCACCCGAGATGACGATGGCGCCCGCGGCGGTCGCCGCGCGCGTGGTCGGCGCCCCCGTCCCGGCCGAGGTCCCGCATGGCGTCCCTTGACGTCGTCGAGCTGTCCCGGCTTCAGTTCGCCGCGACAGCGCTCTACCACTTCCTGTTCGTACCGCTGACGCTCGGGCTGTCGTGGATCCTGGTCATCATGGAGTCCGTCTACGTGATGACGGGCAAGGTCATCTACCGCGACATGACGAAGTTCTGGGGCAAGCTCTTCGGCATCAACTTCGCGATGGGCGTGACCACCGGCCTGACGATGGAGTTCCAGTTCGGCACCAACTGGGCGTACTACTCGCATTACGTCGGCGACATCTTCGGTGCACCGCTGGCGATCGAAGGACTGATGGCGTTCTTCCTCGAGTCGACGTTCGTCGGCATGTTCTTCTTCAGCTGGGACCGGCTGTCAAAGGAGAAGCACCTGCTGGTCACTTTCCTCGTGGCGCTGGGCTCGAACCTCTCGGCGCTGTGGATCCTGATCGCCAACGCGTGGATGCAGAATCCGGTCGGCGCCGAATTCAATCCCGAGATGATGCGGATGGAGCTGTCGAGCTTCGCCGACCTGCTGTTCAACCCGGTCGCGGGGCCGAAGTTCGTCCACACGGTGGCCGCCGGCTACGTGACCGCGTCGATGTTCGTCCTCGGCATCTCGTCGTGGTACCTGCTCAAGGGCCGCGACCTCTCGTTCGCGATCCGCTCCTTCGCCGTCGCCGCAGGCTTCGGCCTGGCGTCGGCGACGTCGGTCATCGTGCTCGGCGACGAATCCGGCTACACGACCGGCGAAGTGCAGAAGGTGAAGCTCGCCGCGATCGAGGCCGAATGGGAGACCGAGGCGCCACCCGCCTCGTTCACCGTCTTCGGCATTCCCGACCAGCAGGCCGAGAAGACACATTTCGCGATCAGAATCCCGTGGCTGATGGGCCTGATCGCGACCCGCTCGGTCGATACGCCGGTCACCGGCATCAAGGACCTGAAGCGCGAGCACGAGAAGCGGATCCGCAGCGGGATCGACGCCTACGCCGCGCTGCAGCGCCTCAAGTCCGGCGACCGCTCGCCCGAGGCGAAGGCGGCGTTCGACAAGGTGAAGGGCGATCTGGGCTACGGGCTGCTGCTCAAGAAATACACGTCGAGCGTCGTCGACGCGACGCCGGCCCAGATCGCGGCAGCAGTCGCCGACACGATTCCACAGGTCGCGCCGCTGTTCTGGTCGTTCCGGATCATGGTCGGGCTGGGGGTGTGGTTCCTGTTCGTGTTCGGCGCGGCGTTCTACCTGATCGCCCGCCGGCGCGTTGCCGAGCACCGATGGATCCTCAAGGCGGCGCTGTACAGCATCCCGCTGCCGTGGGTCGCCGCCGAGCTGGGGTGGATCGTCGCCGAGTACGGCCGCCAGCCGTGGGCGATCAGCGAGGTGCTGCCGACGCATCTGTCGGTGTCGTCGACGTCCGCGGGCGAGCTCTATTTCAGCCTGGCCGGCTTCGTCGGCTTCTACACCGCGCTTCTCGTCGTCGAGTTGTGGCTGATGTTCAAGTACGCGCGCCAGGGGCCGTCGAGCCTGCACACGGGCCGCTACCACGGCGAAGCCGCGGCACCGCCGCAGGGGACCGCATGATCTACGTCTTCGACTATGCCACGCTGAAGCTCATCTGGTGGCTGCTGGTCGGCGTGCTGCTGATCGGCTTCGCGATCATGGACGGCTTCGATCTCGGCGTCGGCATGCTGCTGCCGTTCGTCGGGCGCACCGACGACGAGCGGCGGGTCGCGATCAACACCGTCGGCCCGACGTGGGAAGGCAACCAGGTCTGGTTCGTCACCGCCGGCGGCGCGACGTTCGCCGCGTGGCCGTACGTCTACGCCACGGCGTTCTCGAGCTTCTACGTCGCGCTGATGCTGGTGTTGTTCGCGCTGTTCCTGCGGCCGGTCGGGTTCGACTACCGGAACAAGGTCGCCGCACCGCGCTGGCGCGGATTCTGGGACTGGGGCCTGTTTGTCGGCGGCACCGTCCCGGCGCTGGTGTTCGGCGTCGCCTTCGGCAACCTGCTGCTCGGCGCGCCGTTCCACTTCGACCCGGACCAGCGCGTCCACTCCACCGGATCGTTCGTCGATCTCTTCCATCCGTTCGCGCTGCTCGCCGGCGTCGTCAGCGTGTCGATGCTCGCGATGCACGGTGCGTTCTACCTGCAACTGCGGACCGACGGCGCCGTCCACGCGCGCGCCGTGCGCGCGGCACGCGTCGCCGCCGCCGTCTTCATCGTCGCCTTCGCCGCAGCCGGCGTGTGGGTCGCCACCGGGATCGACGGCTACCGGATCGCGTCGATGCCGCCTGCCAACACGGCGTTCGTGCCCCTTGCCAAGACGGTCGAGCGCGTGGCCGGCGGCTGGCTCGGCAACTACACACTCTATCCGTGGACGATCGCGGCGCCGGTCGCGGCGTTCGCCGGCGCACTGCTCGCGCTGTGGCTCTCGGCGGCGCGCCGGGCGGGCGCGGCGTTCGTGCTCTCCTGCGTCACGCAGGCCGGCGTGATCCTGACTGCGGGGTTCGCGCTGTTTCCGTTCGTGCTGCCGTCGGCGAGCGATCCGGCGAGCAGCCTCACGGTGTGGGACGCCGTGTCGAGCCACCGCACGCTGCAGATCATGTTCTGGGTCGTGCTGCTGTTCCTGCCGATCGTGGTCGCCTACACGACGTGGGCCTATCGCGTGATGCGCGGCACCGTGACCGAGGCCGGGGTTCGCGCCGACAGCCACGGCCTCTATTGACCGGGAGAGCGCACGATGTGGTATTTCACATGGATCCTCGGCGTCGGCGCGGCGCTCGCGTTCGGCATCATCAACGTGATGTGGCTCGAAGCCTCGTACACGATCGGCGAGCTCGACGAAGGCAAGCTCGACGAGCGCTTCGGCGACGCGCCCGAGCGCGACTGAGGTCTGCGGCCGGCATGCTGCGGTCGATGTGGCGGTAGCCGGCGAGATGCGACGTTCGAAATTGAATGCGGCTCGCGTGCTAAGCTCTGCTTGCACCCGCCGACGATTCTTCGCGTTCCGCGCGATGTCCGACTCCGTTCCGCCGCCTCCCGACTCCACCGCGACCGACGCCCCGAAGACGGCATCGCTGCGGCAGGCCGCGGGCGCGGTGTTCTGGGGTTTCTTCGGCGTCCGCAAAGGGCGCCACATGCAGCAGGACTCGGTGACGATCAAGCCACATCACGTCGTGATCGTCGGCCTGCTGTCGGGGCTCGCCTTCGTGCTGGCGCTGGTCGCGCTGGTGACGTTCATCACCCGCAACGCGCCCTAGTTCTTCGCACCGCGCACCGCGGCTGCCAGCGCGTCGGCCGCCGCCACCATCTCCGCGTCCGTCGTCAGCACATCGGGGGTCAGGCGCAGCCATTCGCCGCGCGCGTCGGTGACGACACCCCGCTCCGCCAGCGCCGACGACCACGCCCGCGCGTCGCGATGTCGCACGGTGACGAACGCGCCGCGGTCTGCCGTCCCGCCGTCCGCCTCGACGCCGCGCTCGGCGAGCAGATCGCAGAGGCGCCGCTGCGCCGCCAGCGAATGCGCGCGCAGCCGCGGGACGCCGACGGCCTGCGTGAAGACCTGGCCCGCCCGCGCCTGATACAGCAGCAGCACCGGTGGCGTCGATTCGAGCCACCCGTCACCGCCTTGAGCAAACTGCGGCGGGTCCGGCCGCGCGTAGTCGAACGGTGCGGCCTTCGCGAACCAGCCGGTGTCGAGCGTGCGCAACCGCGCGTCGAGCAGGCACGGCGCGACGTAGAGGTAGCAGGCGCCCGGGCCGCCGCGCAAATACTTGTACGCGCCGCCGACGGCGAAATCGACGTCGAGCGCCGCGACGTCCAGCGGAACCACGCCGAGCGCGTGATAAACGTCGAGCAGCACGCGCGCGCCGGCGCCATGCGCATGAGCGACGATTCCCGGCAGATCGGGAAGCATCTGCCCCGTCTGGAACATCACCTGCGAGACGACGACGAGGTCGGTGCCGTCGCTGATCGCCGCGCGGATCGTCGCCGCGTCGAATCGGCCCTCGCGGTCGGGCTCGACGAAGCTCAGCGCGATCCGGCCGCGACGCGCGTACTCGCGCAGGATCAGGTCGAGCGAATCGAACTCGCCCCGGGTGGCGACGACCTTCGCCACGCCGTCGTGCGCGTTGAGCACGGCGCGCAGGCCCTGGCCGGCGCTCGTCTTCGGCACGACCGCGTCGGCGCGCGCGGCGCCGAGCAGCGCGGCGAGGCGCGCCCGATACGCGTCCTGCTCGACGGACCACGCGTCCCACGCTCCGCCCATCCGCTCGTACCATGCGGCGAGTCCCGCGCGCACGTCGTCCTCGGTGGCGTCGAGCGGCCGGCCGAGCGAATGATTGGCGAGATAGATCCGGCCGCGGTTCGCGGCGAGCACGCGCGAGAACAGCGGCGCGACGTGCGCCTGCAATCCGGATTCGGTCAGCGGGCCCGGCCCGAGCGCGGCGACCGCGGCCGCGATGCGCTCGTGCGTGCCGGCGCTCGCGCTCACGGCGCGTCAGCCACCGCGACGACGGTCGACGGCGGCGGCGAGGGCGTCCAGCACGCTCACCGTGTCGTCCCAGCCGAGGCAGGGGTCGGTGATGCTCTGCCCGTAGACGAGGCCGCGCGGGTCGTCCCTGCCCGGCGTGAAATTCTGCGCCCCGGCGACGAGGTGACTCTCGATCATCACGCCAAACACGCGGCGGCTGCCGCTTCCCACCTGCACGGCGACCGCGGCGGCGACGTCGAGCTGGCGCTCGTGCCGTTTCGCGCTGTTGCCGTGCGAACAGTCGACCATCAGCGTCTCGGGCAGCCCGGCGGCGGCGAGTGTCGCGCACGCGGTGGCGACGCTCGCAGCGTCGTAGTTCGGCGCAGCGCCGCCGCGCAGGATGATGTGGCAGTCGGGATTGCCGCGCGTGCGGATCATCGCGATGCGGCCGTTCTTGTGCACGCCGAGGAAGTGGTGCGGCCGCTGCGCCGCGAGGATCGCCTCGGCGGCGATCCGCACGTTGCCGTCGGTGCCGTTCTTGAACCCGATCGGCGCCGACGAGCCCGACGCGAGCTCGCGGTGGACCTGGCTCTCGGTCGTCCGCGCGCCGATCGCGCCCCACGCGATCAGGTCGCCGATGAACTGCGGCGAGATCGTGTCGAGCAACTCGCTGCCGGCGGGGACGCCCAGTCGGCTGATGTCGATCAGGAGCTGCCGCGCCATCCGCAGGCCCTCGTTGATCCGGCAGCTCTCGTCGAGGTAGGGGTCGTTGATCAGCCCCTTCCAGCCGACGGTCGTCCGCGGCTTCTCGAAATAGACGCGCATGACGATCTCGAGCCGGTCGGCGAGCCGCGCGCGCAGGCCGGCGAGGCGCCGCGCGTAGTCGAGCGCCGCCGCCGGATCGTGGATCGAGCACGGGCCGACAATCGCCAGCAGCCGGTCGTCCGCGCCCTGCAGGATGCGGCGGATGCGGCCGCGCGTCGCCGCGACCAGCGTCTCGACCGTCGAGCCCTGAATCGGGAAGAACCGGATCAGGTGCTCGGGCGGCGGTAGCAGGACCAGCTCGGCCACTCGCTCGTCGTCGGTCTGCGACGTGCGATCGCCGGGTGCGGCGGGATCGGGCAGCGGGGCGACTTCGGGGTCCATGGGACGGCTCAGGGGATGCGGAACGAGCCTCAGCGCGCGCCGATTTCGGTGCGCACGTCGATGAGCTCGGGGAAGAACCGGTGGTCGAGCGCACGCTTGAGGAACGCAACGCCCGACGAACCGCCGGTGCCGGACTTGTAGCCGATGATCCGCTCGACCGTCTTCAGATGACGGAAGCGCCAGAGCTGGAACGACTCCTCGACGTCGACCAGCTTTTCCGCCATCTCGTATGCGTCCCACCAGCGGTCCGGATCGTCGTAGATCGTCTTGAACACGGCGACCACACCGGGCTGCGGCTCGCGCGGCAGCGACCAGTCGCGCTCGATGCAGGCCGCCGGCACCGGCAGCCCCCGCCGCGCGAGGTGGCGCAGGAACTCGTCGTACAGCGAAGGCGCCTCGAGCAGCGCCGTCAGCTCGGCGTGGATCGCGGCGTCGTAGCGGAACACGTCGATCATCGCCGCCTGCTTGTTGCCGAGCAGGAACTCCAGCGCGCGGTACTGCGCCGACTGGAATCCCGACGACGTCCCCAGCGTGGGCCGGAACGCCTCGTACTCGGACGGCGTCAGCGTCTCCAGCACCGCCCACTGCTCGAACAGCTGCTTCTGGATCAGCTTGACGCGGGCGAGGATCTTGAAGCATGCGTCCAGCCTGTCGGCCTGCACGAACCGGATCGCCGCCTTCAGCTCGTGGATCGCGAGCTTCATCCACAGCTCGGAGGTCTGGTGCTGGACGATGAACAGCATCTCGTCGTGCCGCGGCGGCACCGTCGCGGTCCCGGACAGCGGCTCCTGCGCGGTCAGCACCTTGTCCAGCCGCAGGTAGCCGGCATAGGTGAGGCGGTTCGTCAGGTCGGTGACGATGCCCGGTTCGAGTTCGCGGAGGCTCATGACGGTGCACCAGGTGACGAAAGTGCTCGGTGGCGACGGTGCTCGGGACGCCAGTATAGCCATCCGGTGGCGGGACGGGCCCGGCGCGCGGTCCGATGCCGCGCGTGGCCGGCGAATCAGCGCTCGACGTTGCGCATCCAGTCGGCGGTCTGGAAGAATGCCGGCATCAGTTGCGCGGCGAGCGAATCGGGAACGCCGGTGTCTGCGAGCGTGCGGCGCATGCAGGCGAGCCACTGGTCGCGCTCGATCGTGCCGATCGCGAACGGCAGGTGCCTCGCGCGCAGCTTCGGATGGCCGTATCGCTCGACGTAGAGCGGCGGCCCGCCGAGCCAACCCGACAGGAACAGGTAAAGCTTCTCGCGCGCGGTGGCGAGGCTCTCCGCGTGCACCGCGCGCACCGCCGCGAACGCCGGCTCCATCTCCATCAGGTCGTAGAATCGCTCGACCAGCGCGCGGACGCCGGCCTCGCCGCCGACGCGCGCGTACGGCGTTTCGGCCACGGTCGAATCCGCGCGTGCGTCGTCCATCGGTCAGCCGAGCTGGCGCAGCACTTCGAGCGGCGGATGACGGACCGTGCCGCGGGTGCCCAGCCAGCCGGCCACGGTGACGGCGAGGGCGCCGCCGCCGACCCCGTACAGCCACACGAGCGGATTCGCGGCGAACGGAATCTGGAATACGCGATCGGCGAGGACATAGCCGGTCGCCGTCGCGCCGGCCGCGGCAAGGAGCCCCGCGAGCGCGCCGAGCACCAGGAATTCCGCAACCTGTGCCGCGGTGAGCTGCGCTTGCGACGCGCCGAGCGTGCGCAGCACCGCCGCGTCGAACTTGCGCTCGTCCTGCGTCGCGGCGATCGCCGCCTGCAGCACCAGCAGGCCGCCGAGAAGCGTGAACAGGAACACGAACTCCACCGCCGCGGCCACCTGGTCCATGATCGTCTGGATCTGACGGATGATCTCGCCGACGTCGATCGCGAGCACGTTCGGGAACTGCTGGACCAGTGCCGACAGCCACGCGCCGCCCTGCGGCGATTCGGGCACGCGCACCGCGCCCATGTAGGTCTGCGGCATCGCTTCAAGCATCCCCGGCGCGAACAGCGTGAAGAAGTTCGGCCGGAAGCTGTCCCACTCGACCTTGCGCAGGCTGGTGATCTTCGCCGTCACCGGCGTACCGGCGATGTCCCACGTCAGCGCGTCGCCGAGCTTCAGTTTCAGCGAGTCGGCGATGCCGTCCTCCATCGACAGCCCGGCCGCCTCGCCGGTCGCGCCGTCGAACCACCTGCCGGCGACGATGCGGTTCGTCCGCGGCAGCTCGGCCGCCCACGACAGGTTGAACTCGCGTTCGGCGAGCCTGCGCGCACGCGTGTCGGCGAGTCCTGCGGTGTCGAGCGGCGTGCCGTTGACCGCGGTGAGCCGGCCGCGAACCATCGGATAGAGCGGCACGTCGGCGCCGGTCTCGCGCTTCACCAGCGCGCGCACGCCATCGATCTGGTCAGGCAGTACGTTGACGACGAAATGGTTCGGCGCGTCCGGCGGCAGGCTCTGCCGCCAGTTCTTCACCAGATCGCCGCGGACGACGGTGAGCAGCAGCAGCGCCATCAGCCCCAGCGCCAGCGCTGCGATCTGCAGGCTCGACGCGAGCGGGCGACGGCGCAGGTTGGCGAGACCGAACCGCCACGTGACGCCGCGCTGCGGCAGCCGCTTCAGCACGACGATCATCAGCCATGCCGCGAGCGCCGCGGCGACGAGGAGCCCGCCGATGGCGCCGACCATGATCGCGCCGGCCTTCACGTCCTGCGCCTGAACGCCGATCAGGAGCGCGATGACGGCGGCACCGACGAGGTACGCGGCGACGCCGCCGGCGCGCGGCCGCGGCAGGTCGCGTCGCAGCACGCGCAGCGGCGGCACCCGCGCCAGCGCGATGAGCGGCGGCAGCGCGAAGCCGAGCAGCAGCAGGACGCCGGTGCCGAACGCGGCGGCCGCCGGCATCAGGCCCGGCGGCGGCAGGTCGGCGACGGCGATCGTCCCCAGAAGCGAGACGAGGATCTGCTGCCCGGCGAGCGCGAGCACGACGCCGGCGACGCTCGCGCCCAGCCCGAGTGCCACGAACTGCAGCACGAACAGCGACAGCGTCTGCCGCTCTGACGCGCCGAAGCAGCGCAGCATCGCCGACGTGTCGAGGTGTCGGCGCAGGTAGCGCGACGCCGCGAGTGCGATCGCGACGGCGGCGAGGATCACCGCGACCAGCGCGGCGAGCGCAAGAAACTTCTCGGCACGATCGAGCGTCTGCCGCACTTCCGGCCGCAGGTCGCGTACCGACTCGATCCGCTGGCCCGGCTTCACCGTCGCCTGCGTCCACTGCACGAATGCGTCCAGCCGGTCGCGATTCGTCGTGTCGGCGACGAGCAGCCGGTAGGTCGCGCGGTTGCCGGGCTGCAGCAGGTTGGTCGCCGGCACGTCGTCGAGGTTGACGAGGAGCCGCGGCCCGATCGACAGCAGGCCGCTCGCGACCTCGGGCTCCTGTTGGATCACCGGGCCGACCGTGAGCGTCGCCTCGCCGACCGTCAGCGCATCGCCGGGCGCAACACCGAGACGCGCCGCGAGCCGCGCGTCGGGCCACGCCTCGCCGCGCGACGGAACACGCGCGGCAGCGACGCCGGCCGCCGACTGCGGATCGACGAGCACGATCGCGCCGCGCAACGGATACCCCGGCGCGACGGCCTTGACGTCGGCCAGCACCGCGCCGGCCGCGGCGTCGGCGCCCGCGCGCTGCACCATGCTGTTGAACTTGAGCGCGGGCGTGGCCGCGAGGCCGCGGCGCCGCGCCTCGTCGACGAAAGTCTCCGGCAGCGGACGGTCGCCGGAAATCAGCACGTCGGCGCCGAGCAGCAGATTCGCCTGTCGCGACAGCGCGGTCTTCACCCGGTCGGCGAAGAAGGCGACGGTGCCCACGCTCGCGACTGCCAACACCAGCGCAGCGATCAGCACCGTCAACTCGCCGGCGCGCCAGTCGCGCGACAGCATCCTTAGCGCGAGCTTCAGCGTTCCCATCCGATCAGACGGCGACGCGCTCGTCGCCGACGAGCCGCCCGGATTCGAGCGACAGCCGGCGGCCGCAGCGCGCGGCCAGCGCCACGTCGTGAGTGACGAGGACGAGCGTCGTGCCGTGCTCGCGATTGAGCCTGAACATCAGCTCGGCGACTTCGATGCCCGTCGCGGCGTCGAGATTGCCGGTCGGCTCGTCGGCCATCAGCAGCTTCGGCTCGCCGGAAAACGCGCGCGCGATCGCGACCCGCTGCTGCTCGCCACCGGAAAGCTGCTTCGGATAGTGCGTCGTCCGCCGCGCCAGTCCGACACGGTCGAGCCATGTTCTTGCCCGCGCGGCGGCATCGGGTGCGCCGGCGAGCTCCAGCGGCAGCATCACGTTCTCGAGCGCAGTCAGCGCCGGCAGGAGCTGGAACGACTGGAACACGAAGCCGAGCAATCGCTGCCGCAGCGCGGCCCGCGCATCCTCGTCCTCGCCGGACAGCGCGTGCCCGTCGAGCCAGACGTCGCCCGCCGTGGGCCGGTCGAGGCCCGCCAGCAGGCCGAGCAGCGTCGTCTTGCCCGAGCCGGACGCGCCGACGACCGCGACCGACGCCGCGGGCTCCACGTCGAAGCTCACTGCATCGAGGATCGTCAGCGGGGATTCGCCGCTGGTGACCACCTTGGTCAGGCCGGCGGCGCGAAGGATCGGAGCGGACATTGGACGGAGGTGGGGGTGGGTGCGCCGGTTTGCAATCGGAACGGGCGCATTCGAGGGAACGCACGCGGCGGCCGCCGACGACATCGGATCAGACCGCGCGCGCCCTGCATCGTTCGTCGATCATTCTACCGCGCCACCCTGCGGAGCCTCTACAATCGGAACTCGATCCGCAATCGCCTGTCCGATTCCACTCACCTGCCACCGCCCGATGCCGCGCCGTTCCATCTTCGCCGTGCTGTTCGCGCTCGCCGCGTCGGCTGCGACGCTTCCCGTGCGCGCGGACCCGACGGCACCGGTGCTGCTCGTCGTCGGCGACTCGATCTCGGCAGCGTACGGGTTGCCGGCCGGCGCCGGCTGGGCCGACCTCCTCGCCGCGCGGCTCAAGGCGGCACGCTATCCGCATCGCGTCGTCAACGCCAGCATCACCGGCGACACGACGGCGGGCGGCCGTGCGCGGCTCGCGCCGCTGCTGATCCGGCATCGGCCGGCCGTCGTCGTCATCGAGCTGGGCGGCAACGACGGGTTGCGCGGCGGACCGATCAAAGCGACGCGCGACAACCTCGAGGCGATGGTGGCCATCGCGCACAAGGCCGGGGCGAAGGTGCTGATCGTCGGGACGAAGCTGCCGCCGAACTACGGACCGGCGTACACGCGCGAGTTCGACGCGATGTTCGCCGCGGTCGGCACGGCGCAGAAAGTGCCCGTCGTCCCGTACTTCTTCGCCGGCTTCGGCGAGAACAACGAGATGTTCCAGCCCGACCGCATCCACCCGGCGGCGGCCGCGCAGCCGTTGCTGCTCGACAACGTGTGGCCGGCGCTGGCCCCGCTGCTGGGCAAGCCGCCATGAACGCTGCACCGTCGCGCGCCGATCGCAAGGTGACAGTCGACGCCCTCGCCGACCATCCGGACCGGATCGACGTCCGCAGCCCGAGCGAGTACGCCGAGGACCACGTTCCGGGCGCGGCAAGCCATCCGGTGCTCGACGACGCCGAGCGGGCGCGCATCGGCACGATGCACGCACAGGAATCGGCGTTCGCCGCGAAGAAAGCCGGCGCCGCGCTCGTCGCGCGCAACATCGCTGCGATGCTCGAAGGCGCGTTCGCCGGCAAGCCGCGCGACTGGGCGCCGCTCGTCTACTGCTGGCGCGGCGGCCAGCGCAGCCGCTCGCTCGCGCACATCCTGCAGGAGGTCGGCTGGCGCGCCGTGCAGCTCGACGGCGGCTACCGCGCGTACCGGCGGCACGTCGTCGCGCAACTGGAAACGTTGCCGACGAAATTTCACTACGAAGTGATCTGTGGCCTGACCGGCTCGGGCAAGAGCCGGCTCATCGCCGCGCTGGCGGCCGAAGGTGCGCAGACGCTCGATCTCGAGGGCCTCGCCCGGCATCGCGGGTCGCTGCTCGGCGACCTGCCCGGCGATCCGCAGCCGTCGCAGAAATGGTTCGACAGCGAGCTGCTGGCCGCATTGCAGCGGTTCGAGCCCGCACGACCGGTGTATGTCGAGTCGGAGAGCAAGAAGATCGGCACCGTGCAGGTGCCCGATGCGCTGCTCGCCGCAATGCGCAGCGCCTCATGCATCCGCGTCGACACGCCGCAACCGCTGCGCGTCGAATTGCTGAAGGACGAGTACGCGCATTTCCTCGCCGATCACGCGCTGCTGTCGCGGCGACTCGCGCCGCTGGTCGAGTTGCACGGCAGGCAGACGATCGACCGCTGGTCCGCCGCCGCCGCCGCCGGCGACTGGGACATGCTCGTCGCCGAGCTGCTGGCCCGCCATTACGATCCGACGTACTCGCGGTCGATCGCGAAGAACTTCCCGCGGATTGCCGATGCCGTCGTCGCCACGCCCGCGGCGGTTTCGGACGCCGCGTTCCGCGCGATCGCCCGCGACATCGAAGTCGAGGTCGCCCGCCGCGACGCGCCTGCGGTCGCGCTCCCCGCCTGAGGAAACGCCGATGCCTTCGTCCGCGTACCGGATCGTCAACGTGTTTGCCGAAACGCCGCTCGCCGGCAATCCGCTGTGCGTGTTCGAGGACGGCCGCGGCCTCGACGATGCGACGATGCAGGCACTGGCGCTGCAGTTCAACCTGTCCGAGACGACGTTCGTGCTGCCGTCGGAGCGCGCGACGGCGCGGGTGCGGATCTTCACGCCGGCGTTCGAGATGCCGTTCGCCGGCCATCCGACGCTCGGCACCGCGCACGTCGTCCGCGATCTCGCCGCGGCCGGCGACGCGGTGACGCTGGAGATGCACGCGGGCGTGATCCCGGTGACGGCGCGCGGCGACGTCTGGACGCTGTCGGCCAACGCGCCGAAGCACCGCCCGGTCGCGGCGAGCCGCGCGGACTTGGCGGCGATGCTCGGCGTCGACGCAGCCGACGTCGCGCCCGATCCGCGGCAGCCCCCGATGTGGGTCGACGCCGGGGCGGAGCAACTCGTGGTTCCGCTGGCGAACGCCGCCGCGGTGCGCCGCGCCGCCCCGCGCGCCGATCTGATGCTGGCGCACGGCAGCAGCGGCCAGCGCACGATGGCCTACGTGTTCGCGCCCGATCCCGCGCGCGATGCGGCCGGCGGCGCGCCGTTCGTCGCCCGTTTCTTCTTCCTCAAGTACGGCGCCCTCGCCGAGGATCCCGGCACCGGCTCCGCGTGCGCGAATCTCGGCGGTTGGCTGCTGGCGACCGGCTCGTCGCTGCCGCAGCGGCTCGCGGTCGCGCAGGGCGACGAGGTCGGCCGCCCGTGCCGGCTGTCGCTCAAGGTGACGAACGAGCGCGCGATCCAGGTCGGCGGACGCGTCATCGAACTGGGCCGCGGCACCGTCGTGCTGTAGGTCACGTGCCGCCGGCGTCGCGCGGCGACGATCACGCCGTCGCGTTCGCGTCCCAGGCGGCGATGAACTCCTGCCAGTGCGGCGCGCCGGTCGCGGCGATCTTTTCGCGTGCGAGCGAGACCTCCTTCGCGTACTCGCCGGCGGTCAGCTCGCCGCGCAGCAGCCGGAACCGCTGGTAGACGAGGTACGTGTTCATCACGTCGGTCTCGCAGTAACGGCGGACGTCGTCCAGCTTGCCGGCGCGCACCGCCGCGTGGACCTCGCCGCCGTCCATGCCGAGCTTGCCGGGGAATCCGCACAGCCGCGCGATCGTATCCAGCCCCGCATTTGCGCGCGGCTGGTACATCGCCATCACGTCCATCACGTCGAGGTGCCGCGTGTGGTAGCGGCCGAGGTAGCTGTTCCACTTGAACTCGCGGTCGTCGTCGCCCCAGTCCCAGAACTTCGCCGCGGTCACGCCGTGGATGAGCGCGCGGTGGTTCAGCACCGGCAGGTCGAAGCCGCCGCCGTTCCATGACACGAGCTGCGGCGTGTGCTTGTCGATCAGGTCGTAGAAGCGGCGGATCAACTCGGGCTCGGGATCGTCGGCAGTGCCGACCGAGGCGATGCGGAAGCTCGCGCCGTCGCGCAGCGCGCAGGCGATCGCGACGACCTTCTGCCACACGAGCGGCAGGAAGTCGCTGCCGCCCTGCGCGCGCCGCTGCTGGGTGATCCACTCGAGCACAGCGTCGTCGGAAAGGTCCGCCGCAACCCGGTGGACGCGCCGCAATCCGGCGATGTCGGGCACCGTTTCGATGTCGAAGACGAGGATCGGTGCCATCGCGCGTGACTCGGGTTCGGACGGGACGGACGTCGGCCGCGGGTCAGCCGGGAAAGACGCCGGTCGACAGGTAGCGGTCGCCGCGGTCGCAGACGACGAACACGATCGTCGCCTGCTCGACTTCGCGCGCGATCCGCAGCGCGACTGCGCACGCGCCGCCGGAAGAAATCCCGCAGAAGATGCCCTCCTCCGCTGCCAGTCGTCGCGTCATCGCCTCGGCTTCGGATTGCGAAACGAGCTCGACCCGGTCGACGCGCGCACGGTCGAAGATCTTCGGCAGATACGCGTCGGGCCATTTGCGGATGCCCGGGATCTGCGAGCCTTCCTCCGGCTGCGCGCCGACGATCGCGATCGCCGGGTTCTGCTCCTTCAGGAACCGCGACACGCCCATGATCGTGCCGGTCGTGCCCATCGCCGAGACGAAATGGGTGACCTTGCCATGGGTGTCGCGCCAGATCTCGGGGCCGGTCCCGCGGTAATGCGCGAGCGGATTGTCGGGATTGGCGAACTGGTCGAGGATGATCCCCTTGCCGTCGGCGCGCATCCTCTCGGCGGTGTCGCGCGCGTTCTCCATGCCGCCGGCCTTCGGCGTCAGCACCAGCAGGGCGCCGAACGCGCGCATCGACTGCCGCCGCTCCAGCGACTGATTGTCGGGCATCACCAGGATCATCCGGTAGCCCTTCATCGCGGCGACCATCGCCAGCGCGATGCCGGTGTTGCCCGACGTTGCCTCGATCAGCGTGTCGCCGGGGCGGATGTCGCCGCGCTTCTCGGCCTCGACGATCATCGACAGCGCCGGACGATCCTTCACCGAGCCCGCCGGATTGTTGCCTTCGAGCTTGCCGAGGATAACGTTCGACGTCGCGCCCGGCAGCCGCTGCAGGCGGACCAGCGGCGTGTTGCCGACGGTGGATTCGAGCGTGGGATGCATGCGGGATCGGGCGCGCGAGCGCGCCGCGGGGTGCGGCGGATCGTCCCTCCATTGTAGCCGAGCGTCCGCGGGCAACCGGCGCTGCGGATGCGCCGCGGACCGCGCGCAAAAACGAAAACCCCGCCATGTGGCGGGGTCTCCGGTACTGCGATGCGCGCGAGTGCGCGTTACTTCTTCGGCGCGGGGTCGGAAGCCTTCGGCGCGGCGGTCGGCGCAGCGGCGGTCGCAGCAGCAGCCGGCGCGGCCTTCGTCGACTTGTCGGTCTTCGCCTTCGCGGCCTTGTCTTCCTTAGCCTTGGCCGCGGCTTCCTTGTCGGCCTTGGCCTTCGCGGCCTTGGCTTCCTGGTCCGCCTTCGCCTT
>JBDTVU010000069.1:0-17547 GCA_040007035.1 Betaproteobacteria bacterium
CGGCGAACAGGCGGCCAGCGCAAGGAACGGCACGAGCAGGACGATGCGGTTCATCAATGGATCCTCCAGCGCGGTTCGGTCGCGGCGGCGTTGCCAAAGGCCGCTGCGTCCGGCCCGCACGCTGCACGCACGCGAATCCGGGGCTTATAGCGCGCCGGATGGGCGTCGGTCAATCGGCGGGACGCCGGAGCGCGCGGCGGGAAGTTGTCCGCGCGCGTCCGGCACTTGCCATCCGGCGCGCGACCCGTAATGCTACGCGGCGACGGCCGCATCCTGCGGCCCGCGAGATGCGCAACCGATGCCGACGATCAGCCACACCTTCGACAATCGCGGCGCAGCGCGCTGCGATGGCCCTGCCGTTCACGGCAACGCCGGCTCCGTGCCTGCGGCCCCTCGCGCGCAACCGGCATTGCGATGCGGCTGAACCTCGGCTGCGGCCGTAACATCCTCGGCGGGTGGATCAACGTCGACGTGTATCCGCTGCCGGGCGTGGACGTCGTCGCCGACCTCGGGCGATGTGGCGAGCAGCCGCTGCCTTTCGCCGCCGACAGCGTCGACGAGATGCTGCTGTCGCACGTGATCGAGCACATCCGCGAGCCGCTGCCGTTGATGCAGGAGCTGCACCGCGTGGCGCGCAACGCGGCGCGGCTGGTGATCCGGGTGCCGTACGGCTCCAGCGACGACGCCTACGAGGACCCGACGCACGTGCGACCGTACTTTCTCAACAGTTTCGGCTACTTCTCGCAGCCGAACTACTGGCGCGCCGACTACGGCTATCGCGGCGACTGGACGACGGAGCAGATCACGCTGGTCGTGAGGGAGCAGGGCAACGCCGATCTCCCGCCGGACCAGATCCTGGCCAAGGTGATGCGCGACCGCAACGTCGTGCGCGAAATGATCGCCGAGTTGAAAGCGGTCAAGCCCGTGCGCCTGCCGCGGCGCGAATTGCAGACGGTGCCGAAAATCGTCATCCAGCTGGCGTAGGCGGACGCCCGCCGGGCGGCGTTACGCGTCGGGCTGCGCGGCAGGGGCTTGCAGCCGGAAATGCGCGCGCACCGACGGGACGCGAAACGCCAGCGTCGACAAAGCGGTGACAAGGGCGACAGCGCCCAGGATCGCGGCAAGCCGCAGCCACGGCTCCCCCGCCGATTGCCGCTGCGTGACCAGTGCCGCCAGCGTGCGCAGCCATTCGATCGTGCCGAGCGCCAGCGCTACCTGGACGACCCGCGCCGCCCAGCGCCACGGAACGAAGAGCAGCGCCGCCGCGGCGAGCGCGAGCGCCGCCGGCGCGACGTCGCCACTGCGGAAGAAATGGGCTGCGAGCACCGCCAGCGAGAGAACGGCAGGGGCGAGGCGAAGGGCGGTCATCGGGTACGACGATGAGAATCAGGGGGCGCCGCGCCGGATTCTAACCCGCGCGGAAACGCACCCGCCGGCGTGGAGGCTCCGGGAATGATTCCGACTCCGCTGGCGTCGCGGCGCTTCCGGTAGAATTCACGCTTGTGCCCGACGCGTGGCCGTCCGTTGCGGTTGCCATCGAGGTGCCGCTGCGCCGGTCGCCGACCGGGCGCGCTGCCGGGCCGTCGTTGCCGCCGTGTGGTCGACGACCCGCCTTCCCTGACCCGACCCGGAAAATCCCATGCGTGTCTTCAATTTCAGCGCCGGCCCCGCCGTGCTCCCGGAACCCGTGCTGCAGCAGGCTGCCGCCGAGATGCTCGACTGGCACGGCAGCGGCATGTCGGTGATGGAGATGAGCCATCGCGGCAAGGAGTTCATCTCGATCGCCGACAAGGCGGAAGCGGATCTGCGCACGCTGCTCGCGATCCCCGCGAATTACAAGGTGCTGTTCCTGCAGGGCGGCGCGATCGGCGAGAACGCGATCGTGCCGATGAACCTGCTGGGTGGCCGGCCGGGCGCCGACTACGTCAACACCGGCGAGTGGTCGAAGAAGTCGATCAAGGAGGCGAAGAAATACTGCGCGGTCAACGTCGCCGCCTCCGCCGAGGACAAGGCGTTCACGTACGTCCCGGCGCGGGAAACGTGGAAGCTCGGCAAGGACGCGGCGTACGTCCATGTCTGCACCAACGAGACGATCGGCGGCGTCGAGTACCACTGGGTTCCGGACACCGGCGACGTGCCGCTGGTGGCCGACATGTCGTCGCACATCCTGTCGCGCGCCATCGACGTCGCGAAGTACGGCGTCATCTACGGCGGAGCGCAGAAGAACATCGGCCCTGCCGGCCTCACCATCGTCATCGTCCGCGACGACCTCCTCGACCGGGCGCTACCGATCACGCCGTCGGCGTTTCACTGGAAGGAGCAGGCGGAAGCCGACTCGATGCTGAATACCCCGCCGACGTACGCGATCTACATCGCCGGGCTGGTGTTCGGATGGCTGCTGGGGCAGGGCGGCGTCGCGGCGATCGAGAAGCAGAACGTCGCCAAGGCCGCGCTCGTCTACGACTACCTCGACCGGACGCCGTTCTACTCGAATCCGGTCCGGCGCGAGGACCGCTCGCGGATGAACGTGCCGTTCAAGCTCGCGGACGCGTCGCTGGACGAGGCGTTCCTCAAGGGAGCGAAGGAAGCCGGCATGGTGCAGTTGAAGGGCCACCGGGCGGTCGGCGGCATGCGTGCGTCGATCTACAACGCGATGCCGGTCGA
Organism: Betaproteobacteria bacterium; assembly: GCA_040007035.1. Classification (GTDB taxonomy): domain Bacteria; phylum Pseudomonadota; class Gammaproteobacteria; order Burkholderiales; family Casimicrobiaceae; genus CAIWHR01. Next base: position 2,665 of record JBDTVU010000069.1, read on the forward strand.
GGGCGTGCGCGCGCTCATCGACTACATGCGCGCATTCGAGCAGCGCCAAGGCTGACCGGTCGCGACGATGGACAAATACCAGATCCTGACGCTGAACCAGATTTCGGCCCACGGGCTGCACCGGTTTCCGGCGGCGCGTTACACGGTGGGCAAGGCGATCGAGCAGCCGGACGCGATCCTCGTCCGCTCGTACGACATGCGCTCGATGGAGATCGCCGCTTCCGTGCGCGCGATCGGCCGCGCCGGCGCGGGCACCAACAACATCCCGGTCGCCGAGATGTCGAAGCGGGGCGTGCCGGTGTTCAACGCGCCGGGCGCCAACGCTAACGCAGTGAAGGAGTTGGTGCTGGCTGCACTGTTGCTGGCGGCGCGCAACGTCATTCCGGCGCTCGGCTACGTCGCCGCACTCGATCCGGCCGCGACCGACCTCGAGAAACGGGTCGAGGACGGCAAGAAGCAGTTCGCCGGCATCGAGCTCCCGCAGCGGACGCTCGGTATCATCGGTCTGGGCGCGATCGGCAGCCTCGTCGCCGACACCGCGATCAAGCTGGGGATGAAGGTCATCGGCTTCGACCCCGAGATCACCGTCGACGCCGCGTGGCGGCTGCCGTCGAGCGTGCGCCGCGCGAACAGCATCGAGGAGCTGCTGAAGCAATCCGACTTCGTCTCGCTGCACGTGCCGCTGCTGCCGGTGACGCGGCACCTGATCGACGGCAAGCGGCTGGCGACGATGAAGCCGTCGGCGGTGCTGCTCAATTTCGCCCGCGACGCGCTGGTCGACGAGGATGCCGTCGCCGAGGCACTGCGGGCGCACCGGCTGAAGCTCTACTTCAGCGATTTTCCGTCGGCGGCGCTGCTGGGTCTGCCCGGCGCGATTGCGTTGCCCCACCTCGGCGCGTCGACCGAGGAAGCCGAGGAGAACTGCGCCGTGATGGTCGTCGACCAGGTGCGCGAGTACCTCGAGCACGGGACGATCGCCAACGCGGTGAACTTCCCCGGCGTCGACATGTCGCGGGAGTCGCCGTTCCGGATCGCGATCGCCAACGCCAATGTCCCCAACATGCTGGGCCAGATGTCGACGGCGATGGCGAAGGCCGGGCTCAACATCCACAACATGGTCAACAAGTCGCGCGGCGAAATGGCGTACACGCTGGTCGACGTCGACAGCCCGGTCGCGGAGACGGTGATCCGCTCGCTTGCCGCGATCGAAGGCGTGCTGACCGTGCGGGCGATTCCGGCGGTGGACACCGCCTGAGGAACTGCGGCAGCCGGTCGGCGCCGGCCGTCGGCTGTTGCGCCGGTGCCGATCGCTAGGTCGCGGCGTCGGCGGCGTAGACGACGGCGAACGGTCGCGGCAACGCGCGCGGATCGCTGACGACGCGAACGCGGACGAACGAGCTCAACTCGCCGAATGCCGCGCGCAGCTTGTCCGCGCCTTCCGTCGTCGACGCGATGCGTCCCCACCGGGCGCGCCGGGCGTGGGCCCGCGGCCGCACGACGAGCGCCAGCGGCAGCTCTGCGAGCTTCGGCTCGCGGCTCATGTAGGTGCCGAACACCGCCACCGCCGCGATCTCCAGCGGATTGCGCGACGATCCTGCATTGATCTGCGCGGCGAGCTCGCAGGCCTTGGCGACGAGGAGCTTCGCCTTCGCCCGTGGCAGCGGCTCGACCACGCGCGCCGACGCGAACTCGACGAAGCGCGGATGGACGTGGAAGTCGCCGTGCGTCCGGGTGTGCGGCACCAGCAGTCCCTCGGCGACGAGTTCGTCGACGACGAGGCGTCCCAATGCGGTATTGACGCCGAAATCGTGACGCAGCGCCTGTGCACTGACGCGGGCGCGGTCGGGCGGCAGGCCGACGACGCGCGCCAGCACCCGCGCGGCCGCCGCGCGCAGCGTCAGCGCGTCGACGCCGAAATAGCGGCGGTCCGTGACGAGCGTGCGAACTTTCATCGGGGATCGGGTCGGGGCGCGGGCATGGGCCATGACGATAGCATAATCGCATCCAGCGCCACGGGCAATCAATCGTGCTGTACCCGCGGCCCGCGCAGGGGCGCCGCACGCGCCCGACGTTCCGCAGAGTTCCGGTTCTGGCGCGCCGGATCGTCGCCGCGATATAGTGTCCGAGCCGCGCGGCCCGCGCCGTCGCCGCGATTCCGTCGAAGGAGAACCGAATCATGCCCGTCCATTTTTCGTCGCGCCTGTCCGTCCCCGTCGCGCTTCTCGCTGCCGTCGTGGCCGCCACGGCGCCGGCGATCGTACATGCTGTGCCGGCAACCGAGTGCACGGCGACGAACTTCTGTTACTGCATCAACACCGATTTCCGGGCGGCGATCGACGAGAAGGTCGCGTATTTCCGCGCCCAGATCGCCGACCAGCGCGCCAAGGGCAGGGCGGTCGGCTACATGAGCGTTCCGCTGTCGACGGCCGGCGGCAGCTATTTCGGCGTCAATCGCGAGGTCGCGCAGCAGGTGAAGGAGCGAATCGAGGCGCGTTTCGGCGCCGCATCGGCGTGGGTGCTGAATCCGACGGCGAAGGACGCCGACCTGCCGACGCTGAACGGCGTCCGTGCGGGACAGGGCGACTACATGCTGATGTGGACGCGGATCCTCGAGGGCCCGAAGGCGCTGGGCGAGGATTTCGACTTCGTCTACTTCGTCGGCCCGTCCGACTACGCCGGCTTCTTCGGCCTGACCGGCAAGGGCGACATGGACAAGCTGGCGGCGTACTTCGACGACCGGTTGCAGAAGGACGCGGACTTGAAGCGCGCCGTCGAGCGCGGCACGGTGACGGCGGCGGGCTTTCGCAACTATTACGTGCTGCGCGCGGCGACCAGCTTTTCGGCCGGCGCGCACGACGAGTGGAATGCCATCCGCAGCGTGAACAACCGCCGCCGCGACGACCCGAAGCTGGGCCTGACCAACCAGTTGCCGGTGCTGTTCGACGGCCGCGCCGTCGGCAGCGCAGAGGCCGAGCAGCCGGTCGCCGCCGGCAACGTCGGCGCCTGCAAGAGCTGAGCGCGCCGACGGTCCGTCCGGCGCCGGCCCGTGCAGCGTCGCCCGCCGATGGCCGGCTCGATCCAGATCAGCGAGGAGGTCGGTGTCCGGCAGCTCCACTTCGGCTCGCGCTGGATCCAGGGCGCGATGCGGATTGCGCGGCCATTTGCGCTGGAGCTCGAGTACACGCGTGACATGATGCTGCCGCTGCTGCTCCGCGCGCAGCCGCGGTGGCCGCGGCACGTGTTGCTGATCGGGCTGGGTGCCGCGTCGCTGGTGAAGTTCCTCCACCGCCACCGACCGCAGGCGACGCTGACCGTCGTCGAGATCGCGCCCGAGGTGGTCACCGCCGCGTGGCAATTCTTCAAGCTGCCCGATGATGCGCGTCGCCTCGCCATCGAGATCGGCGACGGCGCCGACTACGTGATGACGTCGGACCGGCAGTTCGACCTGATTCTCGTCGACGGCTACGACGCGAAGGGCCGGACGGGCATGCTCGACACGCTGCCGTTCTACTGCAACGCGCGCGCGCGGCTGTCCGACACCGGCGTGCTGGCGACGAACCTGCTCTCTCGCAGCCGCGGCGTCGCGCCGAGCCTTGCCCGTGCCCGCGAAGCGTTCGACGGAAGGGCGCGGGCATTTCCGCCGTGCGCCAGCGGCAACACGATCGTGCTGGCGGCCACCGGCGAACCGATCGACGTCGCGCCGGACGAGTTCGGCGTGCTGGCACGACGGCTGAAGGTGGAGACAGCGCTCAACCTGCTGCCTGCGCTCGCGCGGTGGCGCGAAGCCGGTGGCGGCCGGTTCGAACTGTAGATCGGCGGCTGCGAGGCGCCGCCCTGCCGGATCAGCCCGCCTTCAGCCCGTGGAGCGAGCCGACGACGTCCTCGGTGCGTGCCTTGATGACGCCGACGCGCCCTTCGTGCGCGACGCCTTCGTCGGGCAGGATCATCCACGACATCAGGTCGCGGATCGAGATCAAGCCCTGCACCTTCCCGGCGTCCTCGACCAGCAGGTGGCGGTAGCCGTGGACGACCATCAGCCGCAGCGCGTCCTCGACCGTCGCCGTCGGCGGCACGCGCCGGACCTCGCGGCTCATCACTGCGGCAATCGGCGTGGCCTTGGCGTCGCGACCCTCGTCGACGACGCGGCGCATCAGGTCGCGCTCGGTGAAGATGCCCTCGACCGGGCCGGCCGGATTGGCGATGACGACGGCACCGACCGACTTGCGGCTCATCAGCGCGACGGCGTCGGACACCTTCGCCGATGCAGGGACGGTGATGACTTCCTGCAGGTCCTTCGCCTTGATGACGTTGCCGACGGTCTTCTCGATCATGTTCCCTCCGCGTCCGATTTCGCCTGCGTCTCCGGGTTCGACGGATGGAGTCCCCCATCGGCGGCGCCTGCCCGTGTCGATCGGGCAATGCTACGCCTGCACGCGACGCATTGCCACGCCCGCGCGAAGGCTGCGGTGCGCAACGACCGCCGGTTCGGCCGATGGGGGCCGTCGGAGCGAAGCGACGAACCCGGCGCTCGCCAGAGCGATGCGCGGGGCGGTTCACCGGGCCGCGGCCGGCAGAACCGCCGGTGCGGCAATCGGACTCAGTAGTAGCGGTGGCCGGCGGCGCGTTCGAAGCGCTGCGCGCGCTGCGCTTCCAGCCGTGGGTCCGTCACGCCCTCGTCGTTCGCGGGCGCCAGATGATGGTGCCGCAACCACGCCATCACTTCTCCGCCTGCGTGATGACCGGATCCGGTGGGCACCGGTGTGCCGGAATCGGGCTGCGGCGCCTTCCTGCTCAGCAACGCGCCTCCGTCGGCGGGCGCGTCCGGCAGGAAGCGGGGAATGAAACGATGCAGGTTTGCTGTCATGGAACGCTCCAGGCAACCGTGTCTTCTCGCGCCGCGTCGCGTGGATCGCACGATCTCCGCCGACACGAGGCACGCTCTCAACATAGGTCCATTTCGGCAGGCGATCCAATCACGAGTTTGGATTGCCGCGATCACCGCCGCCGATCGCCGGCGCGCACGTCGCAAGTGCCGTAAAATCAACGGTCAGGAACGGTCCCGGCGCAGGCGGGTGGAGGCGCGATGGAGTTGTACCAATTGCGCGGCTTCGCGGCCGTCGCGGAGCTGGGCCATTTGACGCGGGCCGCCGACCGGCTGCACGTAAGCCAGCCTGCGTTGAGCGCGCAGATCAAGGCGCTCGAAGACGAGCTGGGAAGCACGCTGTTCGAGCGGACGGCCACCGGCATGGTGCTGACCGCCGCGGGTCGCCGGCTGCTGCCGGACGCGGTGAAGGTGATCGCCGCGGTGCAGGAGCTGCGTGCCCGCGCGCTGGCGATGAAAGGCGACGTTGCCGGCCGCGTTGTCGTCGGCACGCTTTCCGATCCGGAGTTCATCCGCGTCGGCGAGTTCCTTGCCAGCGCACTCGATCGCTATCCGCTGCTCGAGATCGAGCTGCACCAGGAAATCTCCGGAACCGCGTTCGAGAAGGTCAGGGACGGCGCGCTCGACGCGAGCTTCTACTACGGCAAGCTCGCCCATCCGCACGTCGCGTCGATTCCGCTGCGCGAGGTCGCGTGCCGGGTCGTGGCGCCGTTCGGCTGGCGCGACCGCATCGAAGGCGCCGGCTGGGACGACATCGCCGCGCTGGACTGGATAATGACGCCGCCGATCAGCACCCACCATGCGCTGGCCACGGAATTCTTCCAGGCCCACGGCGTGGCGCCCACCAAGCTGATCGAGGCGGACAACGAGGCGGTGATCAGGTCGCTGATCCTCGCCGGGCTCGGCGTGGCGGTGATGCGCGAGGAATCGGCGGAGGAGGCGGTGGCCGCCGGCGAAATGTGCGTGTGGCCCGGAGCGCGTTTGCTGACGGTGCTGCAGTTCGTCCACCTGCGCGAGCGCGAGAGCGAGCCGGCGATCCATGCGCTGATCGACGTCATCCGCGACGTGTGGGGCGCGTTTCCGGAAGCGCCGCCGCCGGAGTGACCAGGCGGAAGCCGCCGGCCCGGGGCTACGGGTCGAGCGCTGCGAGGATCGCCGCGCTGGCGGACGTGCCGATGCGGTTCGCGCCGGCGTCGATCATCGCCAGCGTGTCGGCGAGCGTGCGGACCCCGCCGGACGCCTTGACGCCGACGGCCGCGCCAACCGTGGCGCGCAGCAGCCGGACGTCGGCAACCGTCGCGCCACCGGCCGGGTGGAATCCGGTTGACGTCTTCACGAACGCGGCGCCGGCGTCGACCGAGATGCGGCACGCGAGCCGCTTTTCCTCGTCGGTCAGCGCCGCTGTTTCGAGGATCACCTTGACCGGAATGCCCGGCACCGCGCGGACGACGGCTTCGACGTCGGCGGCGACGGTGGTCGCGTGGACGCTGCGCAGCGCGCCGAAGTTCATCACCATGTCGACCTCTCCCGCGCCCTCGGCGACGGCGAGCGCGGCGGCGCTCGCCTTGACGTCGGGACGGTCGCATCCGTGCGGGAAGCCGACGACGGTGACGACGGTGGCATCGGTGCCGGCGAGCGCGTCGGAGACGAATGCGACCCAGCACGGCTGCACGCAGTAATAGCCGATGCCCCACGTCCGCACGACGTCGGCGCCGGCGATCAGGTCGCGGTCGGTCGCCTCGGGTTTCAGCACCGAGTGGTCGAGCAGGCGGGCGAGTTCGGGTCGGTTCATCGAGGCGGTCCTCCGGCGGTGGCGCGCACGCGGGCGAGGCGGTCGGCGAGATACGCGTCGAGCTTGTCCGCGGCGATGAATTCTGGCGTGGTGTCCGGCACGCCGGCGTAGTACACGACGAGCGCGGTCGCGCTGGCTCCCGGCGCTGCGGCGGGACCGTCGAAGCGCAGTTCCGTGCGGGGAAAATCGGCGAAGTGCGCGCGCGGCACGCGCAGCTCGACGCTGCCGGCGACCGGCGCGCGCGCGAGCAGCGGCTGCTCGCGCGCGGTGAACGGATCGCGACCGACGACGGAGAGGAATGCAAACGCAGCCGGGTCGGCGACGATGCGGACGACGACGACGGTCGCCGCCTCGCTCGCTCCGCGGAGCACGCCCCACGCAAGCGCGACGCCGTCTGCCGCGTACGCATCGGCGCTGCCGTGGACCACGCGCGGCGGATCCGCGGCCATCGCGCTCCCTTGCGTCGCAGCAAGCGCGACCAACGCGGCGAGCAGGCGCCGTCGCAGGCAGTTCATGCCGCCGAACCCGGCAACACGCTGATCGCATCTGCGGCGAAGCCGACGGCGACCGTCGCGGCATCCGGGATGACCTCGCCGGGCCCGGCGTTGTAGCGGACCGCCTGCAGCGTCGTCCCGGCACAGGCGAGCACGTACTCGGCCTTCTCGCCGAGGAACATCCGCGACACCACGGTTGCCGGCAGCGGCGCGATGGGCGTGGGTGCGCGCGCAATGGCGATCGCCTCGGGCCGCACGACGAGCTGCACCGCATCGCCGGCGGCATGCACGTGCGAAGCCGTCCGCGCGTCGAACGTCGCGCCCAGCGCGGCGACCGTCACCTTGCCCGCGCCGACCGAGACGACGCGCCCCGGCACCAGATTCACGCGGCCGACGAACGTTGCGACGAACTCCGACGCCGGGCGGTAGTAGAGGTCCTCGGCCGAGCCTTCCTGGACGACGCTGCCCTGGTTCATCACGGCGATCCGGTCGGACACGGCCATCGCCTCTTCCTGGTCGTGCGTCACGTATACCGTCGTGATCGCGAGCCGCCGCTGAAGCTCTCGGATCTCCTGCCGCATCTGCACCCGCAGCTTGGCGTCGAGGTTCGACAGCGGCTCGTCGAACAGCAGCACCCGCGGCCGGATGACGATGGCGCGGGCGAGCGCGACGCGCTGCTGCTCGCCGCCGGAGAGCTGGCCGGAGAACTGGTGCTCGTAGCCAGCAAGGCCGACCAGCGCCAGCACCTCGCCGACGGCGGTGGCGATTGCCGCGTCGGCCTGTCCGCGGACGCGCAGCCCGTAGGCGACGTTCTCGAACACCGAAAGATGGGGAAACAGCGCGTAGTTCTGGAACACGAAGCCGATGTTGCGGGCGTTGGCCGGGACGCCGGTGACGTCCTGGCCGCCGAACAGGATGCGGCCGGCATCCGGCTGCTCGAAGCCGGCGATCATCCGCAGCGTCGTCGTCTTGCCGCAGCCCGAGGGACCAAGCAGCGTCAGGAACTCGCCGGGGCGGATGTCGAGCCGCACGTCGCGCGCCGCCCACACCTCGCCCTTGACCCGATGCGCGTAGCGGCGCGACACGCCGTCGACGGTGACGCCTGGTGTTTCCACGTTCATCCGGTCATCCTCCGAGCAGGCTCGTCATCGGCACTGCGCCCGGCGCGCGGAACAGCCGCAGCGCCTGCCCGATCAATGCGATGACGACGAACACGATCACGACGACCAGCACCGAGAACGCCGCCGCCGGTCCCAGCGACAACTCGGTGATGTTCTCCAGGATCTTCACCGTGATCAGCGTCCAGCTGATCGAGACGAGGAAGATCGTCGCGCTGATCGCCGTCATCGAGCGGATGAACACGACGCCGAGGCCGGTGAAGAACGCCGGCAGGATCAGCGGCAGCGTGATCCGGCGGAACGTCGTCCCGCTGCCGGCGCCCAGCCCCTGCGACGCCTCCTCGAGGCTCTTGTCGATCTGCGAGAGCAGTGCCACCGTCGCCCGGATGCCAGTGGGGCCGTAGCGGAACACGTAACAGGCGACGATGAGGAGCGCCGTGCCGGTCAGCTCCAGCGGCGGCTCGTTGAACGCGATCAGGTAGGCGATGCCGACGATCGTTCCCGGCAGCGCGTAGTTGACCATCGAGATCATCTCCATCGTCCGCCGGCCGGCGTAGGCCTTTTTCGTCACCAGCCAGCCGACGAGGATTCCGTACAGCCCGCCCAGCGGCATCGCGAAGGCAGCGATGATCAGCGTGTCGTGGATCGCCTTCAGGCCGTCGGTGAAGATCACCTTGTAGTGCTGCAGCGTGAGCGCGTGGTTGGCGCCGAGCGCGACGACGACCGACGCATAGAGCAGCAGCGCGTAGAACCAGGCGATGACGAGCGCGACCAGCGCACAGGTGGCGACCAACACGTTGCGCACCGCCGGCGAGATGCTGTCGAACGGCGCCTGGCCGGCGCCCTTGCCGGTGACGGTGACGTAGAACCGCCGGCTCACCCAGTACCGCTGCAGCAGGAACACGGCGAGCGCCGGGACCAGCAGCACGAACGACAGCGCCGCGCCGCCGCGCAGGTCGAACATGCCGGTGATCTGCAGGTAGGCCTGCGTCGGCAGCACCGGGAACTGGTTGCCGGCGAGGATCAGCGGCGTGGCGAAGTCGGCGAGCGACGCCGCAAACAGCAGCAGGAACGCGTTGGCGAGGCCGGGGATCGTCAACGGCAGCGTCACCGTCCGGAACACGCGCCAGCGCGACGCGCCCAGCGACAGCGCCATCCCCTCGACGTTGGAGTCGATCGCGGCGAGGATCGGCCGCAGCGTCAGGTACGCGATCGGGAAGTAGGTGACCGCCTCCGACAGCATCGTGCTGGTCAGCCCGTAGACGGTGACCCCTTTCAAGCCGAGCAGATCGTAGGTGATGAGGCCGCGCGGACCGAACGAGAAGATCATCGCGATCGCCGTGGTGAACGGCGGCGACACCAGCGGCAGCAGCACGCTGGCGTCGATCGTCGTCAGCAGCCAGTGCGGCAATCGTCCGCGGGCAGCGGTGAACGCGAACAGGAAGCCGACGACGGTGCCGAGGATGCCGACCAGCAGCGCGAGCAGCAGGCTGTTCCAGAACGCGCGGATCTGGTGCCGGTCAGTCAGCACCGTCAGTATGCCGGCGGTCGAGAACGACCCGTGGTCGGTCAGCATCCGGGCGAACAGCATCGCCAGCGGATAGACGACGAACAGCGCCAGCAGCAGCCACAGCGCGATGACGGCCGCCGCCACGGCCGGGTCGTGACGCAGCCCTGCAGCGGCGGCGGCCGGCGGGCGTGCGGCAGCGGTCGCCACGACGCCGGGTGGCTACGGGTTCAGCACTTCGGCGATCCAGCGCTCGACGATCCGCTTGCGGTTGGCGCCGGCGTACTCGGCGTCGATCGGGAAGATCCTCGCGCCCTTCAGCACCTCGGCGAGCGAGGGCTCGAGCTTGACATCCGGGTGCGCCGGGACGAAGTTGATCTTGTACTTCGCGAACAGGTTCTGCATCGCAGGAGAGGTCGCCCAGTCGATCAGCTTCCGTCCAAGCTCGGGATTCTTCGCGCCCTTGAGCAGTGCGATGCCCTCGGCCGCAGTGCCGATCCCCTCCTTCGGGAAGCTGATCGATACTTCGTAACCCTTTGCCTTGGTGTCGAGCGCGTCGACGATGAAGAAGATGCCGGCGCCGGCCTGGCCGAGCCCCACCGGCAGCGTGCCGCCGCCGCCGCTCTTCGTGTAGAGCTGCACGTTCGGCCGCAGCTTCTTCATGTAGTCGAACGCCTTCGCCTCGTCGCGGCCGTTGACCTCGAGGATCGAAAAGATCCGCGTCACCGCCGTTCCCGACGTCCTGGCGTCGGCCATCTGGATCATGTTCTTGTACGCCGGCGCGAGGAGGTCGTTCCACGACGCCGGTGGCTTCATGCCGTTCTCCTTGAGGAACTTGTCGCTCGACATGAAGACGAGCGGGTCGTCGGCGATGGCGATCCACTGGCCGTCGGCTTGCTTGAAGCGCGACGGCAGCGCCGCGAACGACGGCGGCTTGTAGGGCTCGAACACGCCTTCGGCAATGCCCGCGGCGAACGTCTCGACAGGGCCGCCGAACAGCACGTCGACGCGCGGGTTGCCCTTCTCGACGATCACGCGCGCGAGCGCCTCGCCCGACGAGAAGCGGACGAAGTTGACCTTGATGCCGGTGGCCTTCTCGAATTCCTCGAACATCGGCCGCGCCCAGTTCTCCGGCCAGATCGAGTAGACGTTGAGCGTGGCGGCGGCCTGCGCCGGTGCAACAGCGAAGGCGGCGGCAAGCGCGCAGGCCGCGAGCGGCAGGGCGGCCGCACGCGTGGCGAAATGCCGGAAGCGGGCGATGATCGTCATCGGGAATCCTCCTCGGGAAGGCAGTGCCGCGGCGCTGGATCGGGCCGCAGCCGCAGTCGTGGCGGGCAACTTCGTTGACGGTACCCGAATCGCGATGTTGGCGTCAATGCGGCGCGGCGCCGCAGCGACCCGCGGGCGCCGGCCTGCGGCACGCTGGGGTGCCAGCCCTTGACTTTGACCGTGCCGGTAGCGCTCAATACGTTCGTTCACACACTGCCACGCGGAGACGCGCATGCCGATTCGATCCGTTCGCTCCGTCGTCGCGGGGCAGGTACCGCTCACCGCCCCGAAAACCGCGACGGTCGTGGAGGCGGCGCTGTTGATGAAGCAGAACGGCAAGGGGGCGCTGCTCGTCGTCGACGGTGCGCGGCTGATCGGCATCTTCACCGAGCGCGACGCGCTGTTTCGCGTGGTAGCCCCGGGGCGCGACCCGGGGGCGACGCGGCTGGCCGACGTGATGACGCCGCAGCCGCAGACGATCCACCCGGACGAGCCGTTCCTGCAGGCGATGCGGGTGATGCACAAGGGGGGCTTCCGGCACCTGCCGGTCGCCGAGTACGATCGGCCGCTCGGCATGCTGTCGGCGCGCGACGCGCTCGACGAAGACCTGTACGATCTCAGGGTGGATCTCCAGCAGCGCGAGCAGGCGCTCGAATAGGCGGGCGAAGCGAACATGGATCGAGCCTCATTCCGGAACGTGCCGACGCGCATCTTCGCCGTCGTTGCGACACTCGCGCTGGTCGTTGCCTGCGCGGACCAACCGCCGAAACCGGCCGGGACGGTCGGCGCACCCGCCGCCGCGGCACCCGCGGCGCCGGCTTCGGCGACCGCCGCGGCACGCGCGCCGGACGTTCCCGAACTGACGCCGGCGCAGGCGAAGGCGCAGGCGCAGAAGCTCGCACTCGAAGCCGTCGACCAGTTGCAGAACGGCGACGAAGGTACGGCGAGGGCGACGCTCGACCGCGCGCTTGCGCTCGACACCGGTAACGACCTGGCGAAGAAGATGCTGGATCAGGCCAACGCCGACGCGCAGAAGGAGCTCGGCGCGACGTTCTTCCGCTACACGGTCCAGCGCGACGATTCGTTGTCGAAACTGGCGCAGCAGTTCCTCGGCGATCGGTTCCGCTTCTACATCCTCGCCAAATACAATGACATCGCCAACCCGAGCCGCTTGGGGGCAGGGCAGGTGGTGAAGATCCCGGGCAAGGCGCCGCCGCCGGCGGCCGCGGCGCCGGCACCTGCGCCGGCCGCTGCAACTGCCGATGCCGACGGCGCCGCGCGCGGCGAACTGGCGGCGCTGATGCAGCAGGGCCGACAGCAGCAGCGCAGCGGCAACCTCGAAGGCGCCTACGCGACGTTCAGCGAGGCGGTGACGAAGAATCCGGGCAACCGCGACGCCGTGCTCCAGCGCGACGGTGCGAAGACCGCGCTGGTGCGCAGCTACGATCGCGAGGCGACGCAGGCGTTCCAGCGGCAGAACCTGGACCTCGCGATCTCGAAGTGGGACCGCATCCTCGAGCTCGACCCGGCCAACCAGAAGGCGAAGCTCGAGCGCGAGCGGGCAGTCGACCTCAAGAAGCGGATGAACGAGAAGTTCGGCAAGCCGAACTGAGCCCGGGGCTCAGCGGGCCTTGGCGTCCTGCTGGATCTTCTGCAGCCGCTCCTGCGCCGTCCGCGCTTCCTGCAGCTTCGCCGCCGACCGCCGGTTCTGCGGGTCGTAGCGCTGGCTCGTTTCCCATAGCCTGATCGCGGCGGCGATGTCCCTTCGGTACGCCTGCATCCCCTTGTCGTAGAACTCGTCCCCGAGCGCCTTGCGCAGCGCCTGCGCGCGCGCCGTCCACTCCGGCACCGGCTTTCCGCGCAATTTGGCCGCCTCGTCGTACAGCGGCAGCGCCTGCTCGCGTGCGCCCTTGCTCTCCAGCTCCCGCGCCCGCTCGTAGACGACGGTGCCGATCCGCTGCCGCGCCGCCTGATTGCCCGGGTTGGCGTCGACGAACGCGCGCAACTCCTGCAGTCCGCCGCTGGTGTCGCCGGCGCGGAACATTTCGATCCGCTGGTCGATGTCGTACGACTCGCCGACGTCCGCCGCGGTCGGCGGCCGGGCGGCAACGGCCGCCAGGTTGATGCGCGCGGCGCGGCCGCTCTGGATCCGCGCGAGCTTCTGCCGGTCGATTTCGCGCAACACCTTCTGGGCGTCGGCGTTCTCGGGATCGAGTGCCAGCGCCTTCAGCAGCGCGGTCGTCGCACGTTCGGTGTCGCCGGCGCGCAATGCGGCATTGCCGGCCTGCAGCGCTTCGCGCGCCCCCTCGCGGATCGCGGCACGCTCGTTGGCCAGCTCGCGGCGATACACGTCGTCGCCGGGGGCGAGCAGCGCCAGGATCTGCCACTCGCGCGCAGCGGCTGCGTGGTCTCCGGCCTTCGCGTGCTGCTCCGCGAGCCGGCGCCGTTCGGCGATCGCCGCCGCCGTCGCCGTCGCCCGGTCGGATGACGCCGCTCGCACCGGTACGGTGGACGGCGGCGCCGTCTGCAGCGGCACTTCCGCGCACGCCGCGAGGACGGCGACGGCGCCGGGCAACAGCCACTGACCGGACGCCACGCGCATCCTAGCGGCCCGCCGTGCGGACGAACGTCACGAGCTTCGTCTTGAATGCGTCGATGCCCTCGTCGCCGAACACCATGCTCCGCCGCAGCATGTACGGGTAGGCGAAGAAGCCGTTGCCGCCCGGGGTTACCGTCACGCCGAGCCGCACGCCCTGGCGCGTCAGAAGGTCGACGACCGTCTCGTTGACGTCGCCGTACGGATACGCATACGTGGCGCTGGCGACGCCGAGCCGCTCCTGGATGATGCCGATCGGCGCGTCGACCTCGCGCCGCGTGCGGTCGCGGTACTTGGCGTCGGTCTCGTCGGGCAGCCGCAGCGTCAGGTTGGCGTGCGATTTCGAGTGCGGCTGGATCTCGATCACGCCGGAGGTGGTCATCTCCTTCATCTGCGGCCACGTCAGCGCGTCGCCAGCGCCGACGAAGTCGCTGTACAGGAACACCGTGGCCGGGAAGCCGTGCTTGCGCAGCACCGGCCACGCGACTTCGTAAGTCGACCGGTAGCCGTCGTCGATCGTGATCATGACGCTTTTCCTCGGCAGCGGCGCCTTGCCGTCGAGAAAATCGCCGAGCTCGCGGAACGTCAGCACGTGAAAGCCGTTCTGCGCGAGATAGTCCATCTGCGCCGCGAACGCTGCCGGCGTCACGGTGAGTTTCGACGCCCGGCTGCCGAAGCGGTGGTAGCACAGCACGGGGACCGTCTGGTACCCGTCCGCGTAGACGCCGATGCGGTTGCGCGGCGAGAGCGGGACCACCACCGTCTGGCCGGGGCGGACGTCGGCGATCGCGTTGAATTCGGTGATCCACCACGCCTTGCGCGCGTCGCCGAGGTAGCGCTGCGCGAACGTGGCGGCGGTGTCGCCGGCGGCGGCGACGACAACGATGTACTCGGCATCGCGGGCGAGCACCGGCCCGCGATCGGCCACGACCACTGGCACGGCGTCGGGAATCGGCGCCGGGGGCGTCGCGCAGCCGTGAAGGACGAGCGCGACGCCGATCGCGGCCAGCGCGCGCAGCACGCTAGTCGGCGCCCGGCGCTGTCGCAGTGGCAGCGGGATCATGGCGCTTCTCCAGGGCGGCTGCCGCCTTGTCGAAATCGGCGTACAGCTCGCCGAATTCGTCGCTGCGCTTGTCGCCGATCCTGTAGTCGTAGCGGCCGTGCGCCAGTTCGTCGAGCGAATTGCGCAGCACCCGGATCGGGCCGGCCAGCCGCTGCGCGAGGA
>JBDTVU010000070.1:0-17438 GCA_040007035.1 Betaproteobacteria bacterium
CCAGCACCGGCACCAAGGATGCGGATGCTTCCGACACGCTGTACATCGAGGCACTGGCGGCACCGGACACGATCAACACCATGCCCGAGAAGACGCTGCTCGCGTTGGCCGATCATGGCCGAGTGGTCGGCGCGATGCCAGTCGACGGTGGCGATGCGGAAGCGGTGGTCGCGGCATTCACGCGCGCCGGGATCGATGATGCAGCCCTGGCCGCCAAGCTCCAGCGCGAAGGGGCGCAATCCTTCGATAAATCCTGGACGGATCTTCTGGATCGCATTGCGGCGAAGAGCAACGTACTGGAAAGAGCCGACCAAGCATGAGCGAAATCATCATGAGCGACGTTGCAAGGGCGCAATCGCGGTCGCTAACGGAGCGCCCGGCATGGAAAGCGCTCGCGCGACATTGCCAGGAGATGCGCACTCGAAGCCTGCGGCAGCTCTTCGCCGACGATCCAAAGCGCGGCGGGCGATTCACAGCCGAAGCCGCCGGAATCTATCTCGACTATTCGAAGAATCGCATCGATGACGAAACGATCCGGCTGCTTTCCACGCTGGCCGAAGAATGCGGCTTGCGTCGACGTATCACGGCGATGTTCGCGGGCGAAAAGATCAACGTGACAGAAAGGCGAGCCGTTCTTCACATTGCGCTGCGCGCACCGAAAGAGGAGCGGATTGTCGTCGACGACGCCGACGTCGTCCCAAGCGTACACGCGGTGCTCGCCCGGATGGCTGCGTTCGCGGACCAGGTACGTGGCGGGCAATGGCTCGGACATACCGGCAAGCGCATCCGCAACATCGTCAATATCGGCCTCGGCGGCTCCGACCTCGGTCCGGTAATGGCTTATCAAGCGTTGCGTCATTACAGCTCGCGTGAGTTGACCTTCTGCTTCATCTCAAACGTGGACGGCACAGATTTCGTGGAAGCCACGCGCGATCTCGACCCGGAAGCGACCCTCTTCATCGTTTCGTCGAAGACATTCACGACGCTAGAGACCGTGACCAATGCGCATGCTGCCCGCGCATGGAGCCTGGCGAAGCTCGGCGACGAGCAAGCCATCAAGCAGCATTTCGTCGCCGTATCGACCAACGCGGATGAGGTGGCGAAGTTCGGCATCGACCCCTCCAACATGTTCGGCTTCTGGGACTGGGTTGGTGGCCGTTACTCGATGGATTCGGCCATCGGGCTCTCGACGATGATCGCGATCGGATCGACGAATTTCCACGCGATGCTGTCCGGCTTTCACGCGATGGACCAGCATTTCCGAACGGCCCCATTCGACCGCAATCTGCCGGTGCTCATGGGATTGCTCAGCATCTGGTACAACAACTTCTTCGACGCGCAGACGGCCGCGGTGCTGCCCTACGATCAATATCTCGAACGCTTTCCGGCGTACCTCCAGCAATTGGCCATGGAGAGCAACGGCAAGCACGTCACGCTTGGCGGCGCTGCCGTGGGCTACCCGACCGCTCCCGTGTACTGGGGCGAGCGCGGCACCAACGGCCAGCACTCGTTCTACCAGCTTCTGCACCAGGGGACCCGACTCGTCCCCTGCGACTTTATCGGCTTCTGCCAGAGCTTGAATCCGCTTGGCGATCAACACGACCTGCTGATGGCGAACCTTTTCGCGCAGACCGAGGCGCTGGCGTTCGGCAAGACCGAGGATGAAGTGCGAGCCGAAGGCACGCCCGACTGGCTCGCGCCGCACAAGAGCTTCGAGGGCAATCGTCCCACCAATACCCTTCTCGTCGAGCGCCTCACGCCGGAGACGCTTGGAGCGCTGGTCGCGCTCTATGAGCATGTCGTATTTACCCAGGGCGCGATATGGAACATCGATTCCTTCGATCAATGGGGTGTCGAGCTGGGCAAGGTGCTGGCGCAGCGGACGATTCCCGAACTCGAAAGCGCAGATGAGCCGTCGCTCCAGCACGACAGCTCGACCAACGCGCTGATCCGACGTTACCGCCGGTACAGGCGAGCTGCATCATGAATTCGGGCTATGACAGGCCGCTCCATCGTCTCCCGGTCTATTGCCGTCGTCCGCAGGTGCATCGATGAAAATAAGCTCTTTGGCAGGGAAGCCGGCACCCCCGGCGATACTTGTCAACGTACCGAAGCTCATCTCGGCGTATTACACCGATACGCCGGAGCCGTCGGTGGTGGCGCAGCGGGTCGCCTTTGGTACGTCCGGGCACCGCGGATCATCGTTCGAGCGGTCTTTCAACGAGTGGCACGTGCTCGCGATCAGTCAGGCCATTTGTCTTTATCGCAGGCGGCGAGGCATTGACGGTCCGCTGTTTCTGGGGATCGACACGCACGCACTGTCGGTCCCCGCATGTGCCAGCGCGCTGGAAGTCCTGGCAGCCAACGGCGTGGAGGTCATGATCGCGCGAAACGACGAATACACGCCGACTCCAGCGGTGTCGCACGCGATACTCAGACACAACCACGGCCGTACCAAGGGGCTGGCCGACGGCATCGTGGTGACTCCTTCGCACAACCCACCCGACAACGGCGGGTTCAAGTACAACCCGCCGACCGGGGGGCCGGCGGACGAAGGCGTGACCGGCTGGATCGAGGCCAGCGCAAACAAGTTCCTTGAGCGCAAACTCAAGGGCGTGAAGCGCATGCCCCTCGAAAGAGCCCTGCGCGCGGCTACGACCCATCGGCATGATTTCATGCGCACGTATGTGGGCGATCTTGCCAACGTGGTCGACATGGATACCATTCGCGGCGGCTCGATCCGCATTGGCGTCGATCCGCTGGGCGGAGCCGGCGTGCACTACTGGCCGGCGATCGCAGACCGCTACTGCCTGAACCTCAGCGTCGTCAACGGGGAAGTCGACCCGACATTCCGTTTCATGACGGTCGATTGGGATGGTCGCATCCGGATGGACCCGTCTTCACCGTACGCGATGCAGACGCTGATTGGATTGAAGGATCGATTCGACATCGCCTTCGCGTGCGATACCGATCATGACCGCCACGGAATCGTCACCCGGGGTGCCGGCCTGCTCGCTCCTAATCACTATATGGCGGTAGCCATCGACTACCTGTTTCGTTATCGCCCGAAGTGGAACAAACGCTGCGCGGTCGGCAAGACCATCGTCAGCAGCGCGATGATTGATCGCGTGAGCGCAAGGCACGGGCGTGGTCTCTACGAGGTGCCCGTCGGATTCAAGTGGTTCGTCGAAGGCTTGCTCGGGCACTCGCTCGGCTTCGCCGGGGAAGAGAGCGCTGGGGCGTGCTTTCTTCGACGCAGCGGCCGCGTATGGACGACGGACAAGGATGGCATCGTGCCGGCGCTACTGTCGGCGGAGATCACCACGCGCACTGGCCGTGATCCCTGCGAGAGCTACCGCGCGCTCACGCGTGAGCTCGGCGAGCCGGCCGAGCGGCGCGTGCAGGCAGAGGCCGCTCCAAAGCAAAAAGCCCGGTTGGCGCGGCTTTCGCCCCAGCAATTTCGTCCCAGCGAGCTTGCCGGCGAAAAGATTGAGCGCGTTCTTGACCGTGCTCCCGGAAACAATGCCCCCATCGGAGGGTTGAAGGTGATCACCAAGAGTGGGTGGTTCGCGGCCCGTCCCTCGGGAACGGAAGACATCTACAAGATCTATGCCGAGAGCTTTCGCGGCGAGAAGCATCTGGACCGCATCGTGGACGAGGCGCAGGCGATGGTCGACGCCGTGCTTGGGATCGGGGCCCGGGGGGCAGCCGCTTGAGCAAGCTGCGGCCATGACCGGCAAGAAGCCGACCATCGACGTCGAGCTTGAAAAGCTTCAACGCGAAACTTTCGGCTATTTTTTGCATGAGACCAATCCCGCCAATGGACTGGTCATCGACAAGACCGCGCCTGATTGGCCCTCCAGCATCGCCGCCACGGGTCTCGCGTTGGCGGCGTATCCGGTAGCGGTGGAACGCGGCTTTATGACCCGCGGTGCGGCGATCGAGCGAACGCTTGCGACGCTGCGCTTCTTCTGGAACAGCCGACAGGGTCCGGAGCCTGACGCGACCGGCTATTACGGCTTCTACTATCACTTTCTCGACATGCAAACTGGTCGGCGTGCATGGGAGTGTGAACTGTCGACGGTCGATAGCGCCATTCTGCTAGCCGGTGTGCTGACGGCCGGCATCTACTTCGATGCGCAAACCAAGAATGAAGAGGAAATCCGCCGCCTCTCTGACGCGCTCTATCGGCGCGCCGACTGGCAGTGGGCACAAAACGGCGGCCTAACAGTGACCCATGGCTGGAAGCCCGAGAGCGGATTTCTCCCGTGGCGCTGGGAAGGCTACGACGAAGCGCTGCTGGTGTACATCCTCGGACTTGGTTCGCCACTGCATCCGTTGCCGGAGGAAAGTTACGCGGTTTGGGCTTCCACGTACGAGTGGAAAACCGTTTACGGTTATGAATATCTCTACGCAGGGCCGTTGTTCACGCATCAGATCTCGCACTTCTGGATCGATTTTCGTGGAATTCAGGACGCGTACATGCGCGAGAAAGGTATCGACTATTTCGAGAACAGTCGTCGCGCGACCTATGTGCAGCAGCAATACGCGATCGACAACCCACTCAACTTCGCGGGCTATAGCAAGGATTGCTGGGGGATCACCGCCAGTGATGGTCCTGGTCCCGACACCATCAAGGTAAACGGCGTCGAAAGGCGCTTTTTCGATTACCTGGCACGCGCAGTGCCGTACGGCCCCGACGACGGGACGATTGCGCCGTGGGCAGTGGTCACGTCGCTGCCATTCGCGCCGGAAATCGTGTTGCCGACAATCGACTATTTCGTGCACGAAGTCAAGTTGAATGCGGGCTGTCCCTATGGCTTCAAGGCGACGTTCAATCCTACCTACCCGGAGAAGTCCGGCAATCCCTACGGCTGGGTATCGCCGTGGCATGTCGGCCTCAACCAAGGGCCGATCTGTTTGATGATCGAAAATTATCGGACTGGCTTGTTATGGCGGTTGATGCGAGATTGCCCCTACGTCGTCAGCGGATTGCGACGTGCGGGCTTCACCGGAGGCTGGCTATGAGCCGTCCGATGGGCATTCCGATCGAGCCGGTTGACACGCAGCTTTGCCGCTGGCACGCGGTATCGGACCTCAAGGCGTTGCATCGGGCCGCCGCCGTGAGCATCCTGGCGGCAGCGGATCGAGCATTACGAACGCGTGGGCAATTCCATCTCGCGCTCGCCGGTGGCAACACGCCGGTCGGAACCTATCAAACACTGCGCGCCGCCGATTCTGGCCAGCGGCAACGATAAGCGAGCCGCGGTAACGCAATGGCGTGCCGGCAAGTTCATTCCGGCGCGCGCAATCGCGCCTGCGGCAGGTGTCGACGTATTCGTCGAGGCTACGTTAATGATGAATGAGTGTTGAGCAATGGATGCAATTGATTCCGTGCACGATTCGGGTTCGATCTTGCTTGCGTTTAGGCATCATCACACTGAGATCGGGGAGTTCGCATGCTTGAAGGCGTGATGCTGTTGTGGTTCGTGCTAGCGGCGCTTTCGCTTGCCTTTGTTGCCGTCGACATTCGATCGACGCCCGAGTCGACGGTCATGAAATGGGGCTTCGTGCTGCTCGCTGCGTACACCGGGCCGATCGGGGCGTTTCTCTACGTACTGGGTTGCCGCGAACCGCTTCCCGGACTGCACGAGCAGTACCTTGCCGCCCGCTGGCGCCAGGTGCTCGGCTCCACGATGCATTGCGTCGCCGGCGACGGCGTGGGAATTCTGGTCGGGGCGGTTCTCGCGCACTACTACCAAATTGAAGGGTTTGGCGAAATCGCTCTCGAGTACGCGCTTGGCTTCCTGTTCGGGTGGACCGTCTTTCAGGGCTTGTTCATGCGTCACATGGCGGGCTCGTACGGACGATCGCTCAAGACGACGTTCATTCCTGAATTTCTCTCGATGAACGTTCTCATGGCGGGCATGGTCCCGCTGGCGGCCCTGTTAGCGCATTATTTCGACGACTCTCGCGACCCTCTGCATCCGGAATTCTGGTTCCGCATGTCAATGGCGTTGCTCGCGGGGTTCATCGTCGCGTACCCGATGAACTGGTGGTTGGTAGCGCGCCACCTGAAGCACGGAATGACAACCGTGCGGCCCGCGTCGGTGGCAACGCCGGCGACGGAATCGACAAAGCCCGCTGCGACAGGCGCGCACCCGGGCCATTCCGGAGCGGCCGGATCGACGAAGCCGGCGGCATCCGGGATGTCGGCTCGGGCCCTGCCGCGGATCGATCTTCTCGGAATGGCGATCCTCTCGCTCGCTGCTTTTGCCGTCGGACTGCTGATTACTATGTGGATCGGAATAGTTCCTTAGGGCCAATGCCAGACGCTGCTCGCCCAGGCGGTCGATCTCGGCAGCGTCGATCGCAGGGCACGGACCCAGGAGCCCAAAGCAGGGATGGCGATGGCTGTACTGTTGAGGCATCGGTTGCCCCGGAGCACCAGGAGTGCTTGACTACCTTATCAGTCTTGTCGACCGCCTCGGCCATTGGGGGTATCTCATCCTGTTCCTTGGCGCGATGTTCGAGTCGGCAGCCTTCCTTGGCGTCATCGTTCCCGGCGAAAGCCTGGTTCTTGTCGCGGGCTTCTTCGCCGCGCAAGGATTACTCGATCTCGGCGATCTCATGGTGGTCGTCGCGATGGGCGCCACGCTCGGGGACAGCATTGGATATGAGCTCGGCAGATTCTTGGGGCGGCCGTGGTTACTGCGCTATGGTCGCCGGGTTGGCATAAACCCTGAGCGGCTTTCCCGCGTCGATGCATTTTTTGCGCGTCATGGCGGCAAGTCGGTCTTCTTGGGACGCTTCGTTGGCTTCGCGCGTGCCCTCGTACCATTCCTGGCCGGCTCGTCCCGCATGCCCTACCGCCTGTTTCTCCCCTACAACGCGCTTGGCGCCGTCTTGTGGTCGATAGTTGTGGTGCTCCTCGGCTACTTTTTGGGCGCAAGCTGGCAGATTGCAGCGGGTTGGATCGGCAAAGCGAGTGCCATTCTTGGCGGTGTTCTGCTGTTCATCCTGGGGCTGGCATGGCTGTGGCGCTGGGCGGGGCGCCACGAGGCCGGGATCAAGGGCGGTTGGAGGCGTTTTCTTGATCAGCCGCGTATCGTTGCGGTACGTCGTCGCTTTGCGCCGCAGATTGCGTTCATTCAGGCGCGGCTGTCCCCCACCGGCTATTTCGGATTACATCTGACGCTCGGCGCGCTCATTCTCATCGGGGCCGGTTGGCTCTTCGGCGGCATTGCCCAAGACGTGGTCGCCGGCGATCCTTTGACCCTGGTCGATGCGCACGTCGCAGCCTGGTTTCATGCCCACGCTGTCCCGTCCCTGACGCTCTCGATGCTGTTCATCAGCAATCTGCACGGCATCTTGGGAATCAGCATTCTTACGTTCCTGTTGGCGCTTTTTCTTATTTGGAAGCACGACTGGTATTGGCTACTCGCGCTGGCGCTCGTCGTGCCCGGAGGCACGCTACTCAATGTCCTCATGAAGCATGCATTCGGGCGAGCCCGGCCGAGCTTTGGCGATCCGATTCTGACCTTGGCCACCTACAGTTTCCCAAGCGGCCACGTCGCTGCGGCCACTCTCTTTTATGGCTTGTTGACCGCCTTCCTTATTCCCAGGATTTCGGAGTGGCGCTGGCGCGTTTTAGCTGTGCTGTCGGCCTTCCTCATCGTCGCACTGGTGGGATTGAGTCGAGTCTATCTGGGTGTGCATTACCTGAGCGATGTATTGGCGGCCTTTGCAGAGGGCGTTGCCTGGCTCGCCCTCTGTCTCACGGCGCTGCTTACACTGCGCCGGCGCCGCACCGCGTCTTGAGTCAGGCGTGCGCTTTGACGGTCTGTTTCGACCGGAGACTGGAGTGCGCCTGAGCTTCGCATTCTCAGTCTCGAGCGCAGGGCGGCGCTTCACATCGGCGGGCTCGACCTTGCCGATCCGGTGACGCCACACGTCAAGCGTCCGTTCATAAGAGGGGCGGCATCGCCAGCTTGAGGCCGGTGGCGGCAGCAGCAACAGCAGCAACAGCAGCGCCAGCAACGGTACGTGCGCTGCCGCACCGACGCCGGCAGCATCGCGGGGTAGCGTCGCCTGAATCGTGCGGATTCAGGTGCGCGTTGTCCCGAGCCGCAGGCGACTGAAGCGGTTGAGAAGCGCAGGGTGCGGCGCACGTTTCGCCGGATCCGCCGGGAGGCCTCGCCCCATTCGAGCTTCGTGCGCTTTCGCCGAATGGGTTGACTCGCTTCGTCACTTCACTTGGAGGCATTCATGAAGACTTGGCTTGCAATGGTTGTTAGCACGACGCCGCTGCTGTCCTCCGGCGTTGCTTTGGCGCAGAACGGAGGCATGATGAATGGTGGCGGGTGGGGCAGCGGCTGGATGGGTGGATATGGCGGGATGGGTGGATACGGGATATTGGTCCCGATCCTGCTCGTCGTCGTAGTTGCCGGCCTCGTGATGTGGTTCGTCAAACAGAAGGGCAAGTGAACAGCCGGCGTCGTTCAATGAGGCCGGTGAGCAGTCAGCGCAGATTCATCCGCAACTAATCAATGAAGGAAAGTGTCATGTCAAACACGAACGCGACAGCAAGCACCGCCCATAAGCAGGCCGCCAGCGAGCACCGAGCATGTGCCGATCACCACACGAAAGCTGCGGAGTGTCACGACGAGAGCAAACTCGATGAAGCCAAGACCAATTCCGACAGTGCGATGACGTGTTGCGAGACGGCCGGCAAGAAGTCGGCAACGGCTTGTGGTTGTTCGAGCAAGTGACGCTCTGATCGTCGCAGGGTGTCGTTGTGCCTTCGCGGCGGGTCGCGGCAATTGGCCCGTCGCGGTCAGCCGTTTCGGGCTTGGCTTGGACGTTCTGCCATCGGTTTCCGGACTGGCGATCCGGTTCCCATTCGGGCCGGGAGTTGCGCGTCCGCGTTTCATCACACCGAGATCTCGGTAGCGCAGTCCTTACCCGATGTGCCAATGCGCGACGGTAGCCGGGGTCCCGTCATGAAGATGGCGCGGCGCGGTTCGCATCCCGGTCGGGTCGTTTGATGGGTCATCTGGCATCTCCGTCGGCAGCCCCACAACTCTGACGGCCACCATTGGACCGGGACCGGCTGTGGCGTGAGCTTGCTTCGGCGATGACGGACGCACCGTCGCCAGGGCTTCCCCTACGGAGGAATGGCAATGAACGAAACGCACATTCACGAAGCGGCGCAGTTGGCAACTTCGGCCCCGGTGACTTCGCCGCCCAAGACCGAAACGGATCCGGTGTGCGGCATGAAGGTTGCAGCGAACCCTGCCAAATCGGTCGAGCACCAAGGCCAGCATTACTTCTTTTGCAGCCAGCGCTGCATCGACAAGTTTCGCGCCCACCCAACGCAGTATATGGCTGCGCAGCCGCACGTGTCGGTCTCCACCGAGTCTGCGGACGTGATCTATACCTGTCCGATGCACCCGCAGATTCGGCAAGCCGGTCCGGGCAATTGTCCGATCTGCGGCATGGCACTCGAGCCGCTCGATGCAGCGGCCGGCGAGGACAATTCCGAGTTGCGCGACATGACGCGCCGCTTCTGGGTGAGCGTCGCGCTCACCGCGCCGCTCCTGGTGGTCACGATGAGCGAACTCGTGCCGGGCGTTGATCTGCAGCATCGCGTCGGCAGCGAGATCTTCAACTGGGCGCAGGCGATCCTCGCCACGCCAGTGGTGCTGTGGGGTGGTTGGCCGTTCTTCGAGCGCGCCTGGGCCTCGTTCAAGACGTGGCACCTCAACATGTTCAGCTTGATCGGGCTGGGCACCGGCGCCGCGTTCCTGTTCAGCGTCGTCGCCCTGTTATTCCCCGGCATCCTCCCCGATGCCTTCAAGATGGACGGCATGGCGCCGCTCTATTTCGAGCCGGCCGCCGTGATCGTCACGCTGGTGCTCATGGGGCAGGTGCTGGAGCTGCGTGCTCGCTCGCGCACCAACAGTGCGATCAAGGCTTTGCTCGAACTCGCGCCGGCCACGGCCACGCGGGTTCGTCCCGATGGCAGCGACGAGGAAGTCGGGTTGGAGCAGATCCAGGTCGGTGATCAGCTCCGGGTAAAGCCTGGCGCCAAGGTTCCGGTGGATGGCCAAGTGGTCGAGGGACGGTCCAATATCGACGAGTCCATGATCACCGGCGAGCCGGTGCCCGCCGCCAAAGAGACCGGCAGTCGCGTGTCCGCGGGGACCGTGAACCAGACGGGCTCGTTCATCATGCGCGCCGACAAGGTCGGTTCCGATACGCTGCTCGCGCGCATCGTCCAGATGGTCAACGAAGCCAGCCGTTCCCGGGCTCCGATCCAGAAGCTTGCCGATCAGGTCTCCGCGTGGTTCGTGCCGGCGGTGATCGCCATTGCGATCCTCGCCTTCGTGGTGTGGGCGCTCGTCGGCCCGTCTCCGGTCTTTGCCAACGGGTTGGTCGCTGCGGTATCCGTACTGATCGTTGCCTGTCCCTGTGCGCTCGGGCTGGCGACGCCGATTTCGATCATGGTGGGTGTCGGGCGCGGAGCGCGCGATGGCGTGCTCATCAAGGACGCCGAGGGTCTCGAACTGATGCAGAAGGTCGATACCCTCGTCGTCGACAAGACGGGCACGTTGACCGAAGGCCGTCCGAAGGTCCAGCGGGTAATCGCAGCCGAGGGCTTCGGCGAGGACGAGGTGCTGAAGATTGCGGCGAGCCTCGAGAAGATGAGCGAGCATCCGCTGGCGGCGGCGATTCTCGAACACGCAAGCGGGAAGAAGATCGAGCTGGAGGCTGTCTCGGGCTTCGATTCGGTGACGGGCAAGGGTGTCCGCGGCGAGATCGCGGGACGGCACGTCGTGCTCGGCAATGCGCCGTTGATGCAAGACGCCGGAATCGACTTCGGCACGCTCGAAGCCCAGGCGCAGGCCCTGCGCGAGCAGGGGCAGACGGTCATGCTCGTCGGCGTGGACGGCCGCGGCGCCGGGCTCATCGGCGTCGCCGATCCGATCAAAGCCTCCACGGCCGAGGCGATCACCCAGTTGCACGACGCCGGCGTACGCATCGTCATGCTCACCGGCGACAACGCCGTCACGGCCGCAGCGGTGGCCAAGCAGTTGGGATTGGATGAGGTTCAGGCCGACGTGCTGCCCGAGGACAAGTACAAGGCGGTCAAGGCGCTGCAGCAGAAGGGCCGGATCGTGGCGATGGCTGGCGACGGGGTCAACGACGCTCCGGCCCTCGCGCAGGCCAACGTGGGCATTGCCATGGGCACCGGCACGGACGTGGCGATGCAAAGTGCGCGCATCGTGCTCGTCAAAGGCGATTTGCGCGGCATCGCCAAGGCGCGGGCGCTGAGCCAGCAGACCATGCGCAACATCCGCCAGAATCTGTTCTTCGCCTTCTTCTACAATTTCATCGGCGTGCCCATCGCTGCCGGAGTCCTCTATCCCTGGTTCGGCCTGTTGTTGAGCCCGATGATCGCCAGCGCGGCGATGAGCTTGAGTTCGGTCTCGGTCATCGGCAACGCGTTGCGGCTGCGCAGGGCCAGTCTGTAGCGTTGAAATCGAAGCACGAGGCGGCCCCAAGGCTGCGTCACGAATCGTTCCTGATACCGTCGGCAACCCGAGTCACCATCGCTCTGCCACGGCAACGCCGCCCTCGCCAGTGTGCCCCTGATCGCTGAAGCAGGGCTATGTTCGATGCCGTACCGACGGCGCCAGAGGTTCGGCGTAGATTCCCCTTAACGCGGATTCCGGCTTTCTTGTCTTGCGCCATAGGGTTGTCACGACCGGGCAGCGGCATCAGCGCTTGACAAGGAGAAACACGTGAGGAAGCTGACAATGGCCGCGGGCATCGCCGCAATGGCAATGGCATTGACCGGGCCCTTTGCGCTTGCGCAAACAGTGCCCAATTCCGACACGGCGCCATCAGCCGCGTCGTCGCGCGGCAACGCATCGGGTCCCGGCATGATGTACGACCAAGCGCAAGGGCAACCGCAGGGGCAGACAGAAGTCCCAGGGCAAACGCGACCGCAGGGCCAACCAACTGGCTACGGTCCCGGCATGATGTCCGGCCAAGGCCAAGGGCAAGGTGGTTACGGCGCCGGCATGATGGGCGGCTATGGCGCGGGCTGGATGGGTGGCTATGGTGGAGCGTGGGTACCGATCCTGCTTCTCCTCCTGGTTGTCGGTCTCGTGGTGTGGGTCGTCAAGCGAAAGGCCAAGTAATCGAGCGGCATGACGCCCGGTGGGAAAGGATATTTCGACCCGGGTGGGCCCGCCGGCTTGTGCCAACGGCAGGGCTGGAGCATCGGTCGCCACCCGTAACAAGAACGCCCGTACTTTCAAACCTGAATGGAGTTCAGTCATGAAACGCATGAATCTTCGCAATGCCTTGGGCGCCGCCGTGGTGGTTGGCGGAACGATAATTGGAGCAAGCGCATTGGCCGACTCGCCGCAAGGCGGCTACGGACCCGGTTACGGCATGGGCTCGGGCATGATGGGCGGTTACGGCATGGGCTCGGGCATGATGGGCAGTTACGGCATGGGGCCGGGGATGATGGGCGACCACGGTTCTGGCTACGGCATGGGCGCCGGCATGATGGATGGCCAGGGTCACGGCTACGGCATGGGTTCCGGCATGATGGGCGGTTACGGTTCGAGAGCCGATCTGAATCTTTCCGCGGAGCAGCGTACCAAGATCGCCAGGATCCAGAGCGACGTACGACGCAAACACTGGGACCTGATGGGCAAGATGCACGACGAGCAGGCGCAGATGAACGAGCAGTACGACTCGGACCGACGCGACGACGCGGCGCTCAGCAAGAGTTTCCGCAACATGTCAGATCTGCGGCAGCAGATGTTCGACCTGTCGCTCAGCGCCCGGAGGCAGATGGATGCGGTGCTCACCACCGAGCAGCGCGACAAACTGAGACACGGCTAGATCAGGCTTGATGTATCGAAGGTCACGGCCGGTATGCAGGCAAGCGCCGTGGCCGGACGCCAACGCGTTCAATGTTGTGGCAACGCAAGCAGACTCGAAGTGTTCGACGCTTGCGTCCACCAGCTGATGGGGGTTTGTTCATGTACGGATTCAGCACGCAGCTGAAGCTGCCGTTCGATACCGCCGTAGCGAAAGTCACCGAGGCTCTGAAGGCAGAAGGCTTCGGCGTGCTCACCGATATCGATGTCAAGGCAACGTTGAAAGCCAAGCTCGATATCGAACGCCGGCCATATCGCATACTCGGCGCATGCAACCCGCCGCTCGCACACCGCGCCATCGAGGCCGATCCCGACATCGGATTGCTGCTTCCGTGCAACGTGGTCGTGCGCGAAGAGGCCGATGGGACCATCACGGTTGCATTCATGGATCCCGAGGCGGTGTTGAAGTTGGTCGACAAACCGAGAGTGCAGGCTATCGGCAAGGAAGTACGGGCTCTTCTCCAGCGCGTCTGCACCAGCCTGAAGGCGTGACGCCAGAGCACGGCGCGGCTCGGCGGCGGTGAGTGGCGGCAGTGCGTACGACCACCGCTGCCGCGCGGCTCCATGTGTCGCGTGATGCGAACGGCAGCTTCCCCGGATTTCAAAGACCGGTTCGGAGCACGCAGATGGTCCGCTTGGGGTTGGCCGAACCGAAGGCGCAAGTCTGGCTGGCCGTTGAAGATGGCCAGGCACGTGATTGCATCGGACCAATTCTGCTGCCAGCGTGCCGGAGTGCGGGGAACCGCTCAGGAACCCATCGGCCGCAGCTTCACGTGGATGTTCTTCTCCGTCGTGAATCGCAGCATCTCCTCGAGACATTCCTCGCGGCCGAAGCCGGACTGCTTGACGCCGCCGAACGGCGCGCCGAGGAAGTGCCGGCCGACCTCGTTGATCCAGACGTAGCCGGCCTGCACCGTCATCGCGGTGCGGTGCGCCGTTGACAGGTCGCGGGTCCAGATCGAGCAGGTGAGGCCGACGTCGACGGCGTTGACGTCGGCGAGCATCTGCGCCTCGTGCGACCACTTCAGCATCGCCAGCACCGGGCCGAAGATCTCCTCGCGCGCAATCCGCATGTCGGTGCGCACGTCGCAGAACACCGTCGGCTCGACGAAGAAGCCGCGCGCGAGACGCGGGTCGGCCGGGCGCTTGCCACCGCATAGGAGACGAGCACCTTCGCGGTGCGCGCTCTCGATGTGACCCATCACGCGGTCCAGTTGCGCGCTGCTGACGATCGCGCCCATCGTGGTCGCCGGATCGGTCGGCAGGCCGGGCACGAACGCGGCAACGCGGGCTTTCACCCGTTCCAGCACCGCGTCGTAGATGTCGGCATGGATGAACGCGCGACTGGTCGAGCCGCACGACTGTCCGCACCAGGTAAAGTTCATCCCGCCGACGACGGCGGCGGCGACCTCATCGGAGCCTGCGTCGGGATAGGCGATCAACGCGTTTTTGCCGCCGAGCTCCAGCATCACCGGCTTCACCGTCTCGCTCGCCGCGCGCATCACCGCGCGGCCGGCGGCGACGCTGCCGATGATCGCCACCATCGCGACGCCCGGATGCGCGGCGAGCGCGGCGCCGGTGTCGCGGTCGCCGGGAACGACGTTGAACACGCCCGCCGGCAGCAGGCCGCCGACCAGCTCCGCCAGCCGCAGCGCCGACAGCGGCGCCTGGTCCGGCGGCTTGACGATGACTGCGTTGCCCGCCGCGAGCGGTGCCGCCGACTTGCCGGCCGCGAACATGAACGGATGGTTGAACGGCACGATGCGGGCGACTACGCCCATCGGCTCGCGCACCGAGAAGTTGACCGCGTCCAGCCCCATCGGGATCGAAGCCCCCTTCATCTCGGTGACGAGCCCGGCGAAGAATTCGAGCTGCGCCGCGGCCACGCGGGCATCGCCTTCCATCTCGTGCACCGGGTTGCCGCAGTTCGCCGCGTCGATCAGCGCCAGCTCGGCGGCGTTCTCGCGAAGCACGCCCGCGATCTGGCGCAGGATCCGCGCGCGCTCCAGCGGGAGGACCGCGCGCCACTCGGCAAATCCGCGTCGCGCGGCGGCGACGGCGGCGTCGACGTCGGCGGCAGCGCCGACCGCGACGCGGCCGAGCGTGTCGCCGGTGCCGGGGTTGATCGTCTCATCGTGACGGCCTGACGCGGGCTCGTGCCACGCGCCGCCGTAGTAGAGGCCGCGGTGAACGGGCAGGGGTAGCGCCATCGTCTTCTCCGGAGGCGTGGGGTTGCTGTCAGCCGTCGCGCGTCGCGGCGCTGCGGCCGAGCCAGCCGATCACCGCGTTGGCGCCGATCGACACCACGAACAGCACGATCAGCAGCGCGTACATCTTCGGCATGTCGAACAGCGAGTAGGCCTGGATGATCAGGTAGCCCAGGCCCTTGTTCGACAGCTTTGTCTCGGCGAGCAACGTGCCGATGATCGCGACGCCGAGCCCGAGGCGGATGCCGTTGACCACCGGCGCGCGCATCGCCGGCAGGTAGACGCCGGTCACCATCTTCCACGCCGATGCGCGGAAGCTGCGGCCGACGCGGATCAGCACCGGATCGATCTCGCGCATTGCGGCGGCGGCGCTGATCGCGATCGGGAAGAAGCAGGAGACCACACCCATCGCGACCTTCGATCCCGAGCCGACGCCGAACCACATGATCATCACCGGGAAGAAGATGATCTTCGGCGTCGGGCCAAGGTAGTGCAGCAACGACTCGAACGCGCGCGACAGGAAGCGGTTGGCGCCGAGCAGGATGCCCGTCGCCACGCCGGCGGTGCCGCCGATGACGAGCGCGAAGCCGATTTCACCCAGCGTCACGCCGAGATTGGCGTGGAAGTCGGGATTGACGAGGAGGCGGGCAACGGCGGTGCCGATCGCAGTCAGCGATGGCACGACGTCGCGGAACAGAAGGCCCGACGCGGCGACCGCCTCCCACGTCGCGAGGATCGCAGCCACGATCGCGAACCGGACCAGCCAGACGCGCTGTCGCTCGCCGAAACCGCGGGCGTTCACTGGTGCGGCCGCAGCCATCGCTCGAGCTTTCCGGTCACGACGTAGAAAAGAATGCTGACGAGGATCACGAAGAGAATCGCGCCGTAGGTCCCCGGGAGGTCGTAGCGCTCCGCCAGCTCGTTGATGAGCTGGCCGAGGCCGCCGAAGTTGATCAGGAACTCGATGCCGACGATGTTGATCATCGCGAAGATGAGCCCGAGCCGCATCCCGACGAACACCGACCCCATCGCCGCCGGCAGCAGGATCGACCGGAACTGCTGTCGCCGCGTCAGCCGGAAGCTGCGGCCGACGTCGATCAGCACCGGCCGCACGCCGACCAGGCCTTCGACGGTCTTGAGGATCACAGGCGCCAGGCCGGCGGCAAAGCCGACCATCACGATCGTCGTCGCGCTGCGCCCGAACACGACGAGGAACAGCGGGTACATGAGGACGATCGGCGCCGCGGCGAGCGCGGCGACCCAGGTCTCGCAGGCGAGGCGCAGCGTCCGGAACCGGTACAGCAGCATGCCGAGCCCGATGCCGGCAACGGCGAGCAGCAGGCTCGCCCCGAGCACCTCCTGCGTCGTCTGCCAGAAGCGGTGGAGGACGTTTTCCTCGGCCACGATCCGCGGCAGTGACGCCAGCACCTGCGACGGCAGCGGGACGATGTACGGGTTGATGACGCCGGCGCGGATCAGCGCTTCGACGCCACCGATCGCGACCAGCGTTGTCACGACGCCGAAAAGGCGGGCGGCGGTGGTCGTCCGGGCCCGTGCAGAGAGCGTCATCGGTGGGCACCCCGGTCGCGCACGCGCGCCTCGGCGTCGGCGATGCCGCGGCTCGCTTCTTCGCGCAGGTCGTGCCAGATCTGGGCGACGTAGTAGCCGAACGCTTCACTGCCGACGACGTCGGCGTCGCGCGGATGCGGCAGGTCGATGGCGACGGTGCGCTTCAGGCGGCCGGGCCGGTACGTCATCACCAGCACGCGGTCGGAAAGCTGCACCGCCTCGGTCAGGTTGTGCGTGATCAAGAGCGTCGTCTGCTTCAACTGCTGTTGGATGTCGAGCACCTTGGCGCCGAGCAGAACCCGCGTCTGCTCGTCGAGCGCGGCAAAGGGCTCGTCCATCAGCAGAATCCGCGGCTCGGAGGCGAGCGTGCGGGCGATCGCCACCCGCTGCCGCATGCCGCCGGACAGTTCGCTCGGGTAGCGTCGCTCGAACCCGGACAGGCCGACGAGGTCGACGAAATGCGCGGCGCGCGTCTCCCGCTCGGCCTTCGCCACGCCGGCGATCTCCAGCGGAAACGCGACGTTCTCCAGCACCGTGCGCCATGGAAACGTCGACTCTTCCTGGAACACCATGCCGATCGCCGGATGGGTGCCGGAAATCGTGTCGCCGGCCACCGTGACCCGCCCTTCGTAGTCGCCGACGAGACCGCCGATGATGTTGAACAGCGTCGACTTGCCGCAGCCGGACGGCCCGATGATCG
>JBDTVU010000071.1:0-17166 GCA_040007035.1 Betaproteobacteria bacterium
ACGTGAGCAAAGGCGAGTGGAGGGTTCAGATCCAGAAGTGGGATGTCGACAATCGCGAATCGAGGATCATCGGTTACGACCCGCGTGTCTTTCGCTCGGAGAAGGAGGCGCTGGATGGCTCGGGCGAGTGGCGTGATGCCTATATGCGACGGTTCCATGGCTCGCGCGATGCGCGCCTGAGGGAGCTCCAGCGCATTTCCATTACTTGTGCCGGGGGACCACAGACTACAGCAGGCCTAGTCCCGTTTCTAGAGGCGGTGTTGAAGGAACAGGAAGAACTCGGAGACTCGTCGGACAGCCTGAGAGATACCCGCCAAGCACTGGTCTGGGCAAAAGAGCAGGGATCGCCAAATGCGCCGAAACGCCGGTAACGCCTCTCCGCGTCACACGAGCTTGCACGCTTTTTACTTGATTGCGACGTGCCTTGCGCTGCCCGTGCCGGCGGCATGTTACGAATTCATCACACACGCCGCGTTGACCCGCGAGGCGTACTTGGTGTCGGCACTTGGCCCTGCGGTTGGATCGCCCTGCTCCAGTACGCGCGATCTGGTTTGCACGCTTGGCATTGATCAGTTGATGGGGTCGTTGGGTGAGGTCTATCTTGATATTTCCGCGACAGAGACCAACGTACGATCGGCATTCCCTAATTCGCCCCCCAATTCCTTTCCAGATTTCGCTGCCAATAAGATACGAGACGCCAATATACGCAGCGGCTTCAAGCCAAGACTCCCGGCAGCAGCAGCGTGGCTGATGTTGGGCGCAATTCGCGAGGACGATGTCACGTACGACGCCGGGGACATCGAGAACACGCCTCAAGACGAGCCGGGCGGGACTTTTCGTCGCGTGTACAACCATTTCTACGATCCTTACAACGACGTGCCGCTGACAGTGCTCAGTGGGAGGGCGGGACGTACTGCGCCGGATTGGGCGATTGACACCGCTGACGACTGGACGGCGCCGGACGGTACCGTCGTGCCAATCCGTGGCAACCATTTCAGTACCACTCGGGCCCGCGAGGCGATGTGGCGCGCCCTGACGCTGAAAAGTGTCCCGTACGTCGGGAGCGTCGGGACGCTTGGCGATCTGCCGTTTGTACCAAGCGAGATGATCGCAACCCGCGAGGCATTGCGGACAGCGTACTGGGCTACGGTATTTCGGTCGCTGGGCGACATCGTCCACTTGGTGCAGGATATGGCACAGCCGCAGCACACACGGAATGACGCTCACGCTGGATTGGGTTGCTTGGGGGAAGACTGCGCATTTGGGCACAAGAGCTATTTTGAAGGGTACGTGGAGGCGCGAGCCCGGGGTGCGAGTGGCTTCACGCTGCGCGAGCGGCTCTATCTGCAGGGGCCACCGAACGACATCCTGGAGCGCGTTGCACTGGACGACCTGAATTACGGGGGCTACCCGATCCCGCGATTCTCCAGTTATCGCGCGTACTTTTCGACCGCAACAAAGTCGGCCAGTCCAACGGGCCTCGGCCTTGCCAACTACAGCAACCAAGGGTTCTACTCGGCCGGAACGGTTGTTGACTCCTTTGCTTCGAGCGTATTCGCTTCACCGCCATTCAGCCGCGGCGCGCTCGTGATGGCGCTGATACCGGAGGGGACGGCCATCAATGCGGCGGGCAGTCGACTCGCCAAGGGTTCTCTGAAGCTTCTGCTGGGCACGGTTGTGGATTCCCTCCAGCCCGGAATGACCGAACGGTCCGTTCCGCTCGCGTCGTTTGGTGCCTTCGACCAGTTCATGAAGTCTGTTCCGGACAGACAGTCGACGCTCACCCACTACAACTACTACCACCAGGCTCGATTGCTTATCCCGCGCGCCGTTGCGTACTCCGCCGGCATGCTCGATTATTTCTTCCGGGGACGCATGGAGATCTCGCCACCGGATGAGGGAGTGTATGCAGTCGTCGATCAGAAGGCACAGGGTTGTCGCGATACGTGCGGGTTCGACAAGCTCAAATTGAAGCTCAAGAACACCACGCCAAACGAGTCGTTGGAAGCCGGCAACTTTGTCGCGGTCGCCAAGTTCCGGCGCAACAAGTGCTACACCCCGAATCTGGCGGGGGAGCCGGGAGGTAACGCGTTCAACGGATACGCGGCCTGCCGCAATGACGAGGAAGAGATCGTGGTATCCGACGTCGTCGGAATCGCTTCGCTTGCCGAGAGTGCCGAGGTCGGATTGACATTTAAGTTCCCGAAGCGCATCCCGATCAACGCGAGCGACGTTTTTCTGCAGGTCGTGTTCCGGGGCAAGCTGGGATCGGAAGACGACGCCGTCGTGGTCGAGACCAAAGACATTGGCGAGCCGGCCTTCATCGGCTTTGCCAACAACACCGACTACGTCTACGACTTCACCGACAACCGGTATCACGCCCTTCCGTACGGCGCCTACTCTGCGCCCGATGAGCGACGGTCGATGAAGCTCCGATTCGGGGGGCCGACAGCGCCAGTTGCGGCGCACCTCGACCTGCTCACCGCGGGGCAGCACGCTCAGATGGCGTACCTTGCCG
Organism: Betaproteobacteria bacterium; assembly: GCA_040007035.1. Taxonomy (GTDB): domain Bacteria; phylum Pseudomonadota; class Gammaproteobacteria; order Burkholderiales; family Casimicrobiaceae; genus CAIWHR01. The sequence continues at coordinate 2,519 of JBDTVU010000071.1, forward strand.
ACAAGGGTGCGCCGACGGTGACCTACGAGTTCGCGTCGCTGCGCTACGCCGCGTTCAGTCCGTTGACGTTCGTGCTGCCGACGGCCGAGTTCGAGTCGAGGGCGTCGACGTCGTACTACGGAAGCACGCTGCCGGTAACGAAAAATCGCGGCGTCTATCGGCAGACGTACATCGCCGGCACGCTGCCCGCCGATGCGACACTGCACCCGTGCCCGGGAACGGCAGGCGACTATTGCACGGGGGCGACGATGACGATCCCGCTGGCCGCGAGCCCGGTGTCCTGGACGATCGACTTTAACAACTGACCGCCGCTCGTCCCAGCGACGACGCAGCACGCGTCACGGCGGCGGGCGCTCCGTGCCGGGCGGCGGGTCGTTGCGAGCTTTCGCCCAATCCCCCACCGCCTCCCACGCCGCGTGGAAGAACCGGTCCTCGCCGATGTGCGTGGTGAGGCCGAGGCGCATCAACTGCTCGCGCAGCGGCCGGTTGGCGTGGGCGAAGCGGATGTCGATTTTGGCGGCGGTCAACTCGTCCAGCAGCTCGTCGAACACCTCCATCGCCGTGATGTCCATGTGGGTGACGGCCTGGAGGTCGAATACGACGCAGCGGACGGGTGTGGCAGCGGAGGCGACGAGCCGCTTCACGCGCCCGGTGACGTAGCGCGCGTTGGCGAAGATCAGCGGCGCGTAGAGCCGGTAGATCAGGACGCCGGGCGGGGCCTCGCCGGGCTGGTCGGCGTCGAGGTCGTGGTAGCGATGGTCGGGTGCGAGACGGCGCAGCACGGCGTCGCGGGGACGGGCGGTGTCGATCAGCAGGCGCAGCACCGAGAGCGCGACGCCGACCAGAATGCCCGGCAGCATGCCAAGCACCAGCACACCCAGTGTCACGCCCAGCGACAGCCGGAACGCTCGGGGCTCCAGCCGGCGCAGCAGGTCGGCGCCGTCCCAATCGATCATCGTCATCCCAACGTAGATCAGCAGCGCGGCGAGCGCGACGATCGGCAGCCACTTGAGCAGCGGCGCCAGCACCAGCATGAACAGCACCAGCAGCGCGGCGGCAATCCACTGCGCGAGTTGCGTGCGTCCGCCGGTCGCGGCGGCGATCATCGTCCGCGAGGTGCTGCCGCAGACGGCGAAGCCGCCGACGATACCGGCGGCGATGTTGGCAGTGCCCAGCGCTTCCAGCTCGCTGTTGCTGTCGATCTCCTGGCGGTGGCGGGCGGCGATCGCGCGCGCGAGAAGGATGCCTTCGGCGAAGATCAGCGTCGCCGTGGCAAGCGCACCGGGGACAAGTTCGATCAGGTCGCGGAAGCCGACCGCCGGCAGGTGCGGCACCGGCAATCCCTGCGGCACGTCGCCCAACAGCTCAACGCCCTGCGCCGGCAGATCGAGCGCGAAGACGAGCCCGATGGCGACGACGCACACGGCGAGGGAGCCCGGCACGAGGGGCAGGAAGCGTTTCAGCGCGAACACCAGCGCGACCAGCGCAACGCCGAGCGCCAGCGTCGGCAGGTGCGCAGAGGGGAGCTTGCCGATCGCCTCGGCGACGCGCAGGAAGAACTGGTCGCGCGTGAGTTGCACGCCGAGAATCTTGCCGAGCTGGGTGCCGATGAGGATCAGCGCGGCGCCGTTGAGGAAGCCGACGAGCACCGGCTTCGACAGCAGGTCCGCGATGTCGCCGACCTGCAGCCGCGACGCGATGACGAGCATCACGCCTGCCACCAGCGGCAGCGCTGCGGCTAGCGCCGCCGTGCGGGCCGGATCGCCGGCGGCGAGCGGGGCGACGACGGCGGCGGCAAGCAACGCCGTCGTCGCGTCGGGACCGGCGATCACCGGCACACCGCGCGAGAACAGCGCATAGCCGATCATCGCCCCGAGCGCGGCGTAGAGGCCGGTGACCGGAGGCACGCCGATCAGCTCGGAATACGCGAGCACCGACGGGATCATCACCAGGAACGCGGACAGCCCGGCGACGGTGTCGCCACGCAGCGCGTCCTTCGGGTAGCGGACGAGCAGCGCCAGCCCCGGCAGCCAGCGCGAGAGGCCGCCGGCCGGCTGAAGTCTGGTGCTGCCGTTCGCGCGCTTGTCGTTCATGGCCGTCGTCGGCCGCCGCAGGTCAGAGTTCCGATGTCGACGGCGGGCCGGCGTCGGCGTCGTCGGGCGTGGGCGTCTCGTCGATGTGGAAGATGTCGCGGTAGCTCACGTAGTCGGAGATGTGCAGCGTTGCGATGAACAGGAAGACGTACGGCATCAGCACCATCAGCGCGACCGGCAGCGCCAGCGAGTCCGGCACCACCGCCGAGATCAGCAGCGTCGCGATCGCCGGCACTACGCCGCCGTAGAAGAACACCAGCAGGCCGTACACGGCGATCGGCTTCCAGTTGACGAGCGCAGCGCGCAGGCTCGTCGCCAGCGCCCGCGCGGCGCCGCAGTCATGGAACACGACCAACGCCGGCGCGAACCACAGCGCGAGCAGCACAGGCAGCGCGCAGGCGGCGGCGAACAGCATCGCGAACTGCACCTGCCCGCTGGCGAGCGTCGCTTCGTCGAGCTTCGCCCGCCCCGCCAGCACGTCGACCAGCGTTCCGCCGTCGATGACCGCCGTCGAGAGCACGGCGACGGTGATGCCGACGAGCAGGAACGCGCCGAGCGGCAGCAGCGCCCACAGGTTCGAGCGGAAGCCCTGGAACATCAGCTTCAGCTCGGGCGTGCCGCCGCGCTCCTGCGTCCACGCCGCGGCGAGGAAGCCGACGGCGAACACGGGCTTCAGCAGCGGCACGGCGATCTGCCCGAGATACGGCACGAGGTCGATCACGCCGAGGATGAGGTAGTAGAGCAGCAGCAGCAGCAGCCACGGTACGCGGTTGACCGACAGCATTCCCCATGCGTCCTTGAGCCAGACGACGCCGCGGCCCGCGTCGTGGCGGGTGTACGGTATGTCGCGCGGCGCGTCGCTCATGGCGTGGCCCGTTCAGCGTCGGCTGTTGCAGGAGTGCCTTGGTCCGGCAGGCGCGTCGGACGTTGCACGCGGTCGCGCAGGATGCGCTCGAAGTGCGCCGGATCGTGCGCGTGGACGAGTTCGCCCGGCCGCGGCAGGTGGAGGTCGTACAGCCGCGACAGCCAGAAGCGCAGCGCGGCGGCACGCAGCAGCGCCGGCCATTGCGTGCGCTCGTCCGGCGTCAGCGGCCGTACCGCATCGTACGCGCCGGTGAGCGCGGCGACCAGCTCGGGGACGAGCGCGCCCATCGCGTCGCCGTCGCGGACGATGCACCAGTCGTTGACGGTGATCGCGAGGTCGTAGGCGAGGAAGTCGGTGGCCGCGAAACCGAAATCGACGATGCCCGACACGCGGTCGCCGACGAACAGAACGTTGTCGCAGAAGAGATCGCCGTGGATTGCCGCCTTCGGCAGCTTGACCTTGCCGAAGCCGGTCTGGAACCGGATCTCGGCGGCGAGCAGCTCGTTGCGGTCCGCATCGAGAAACGGCCGCACCGCGCGTGCCGCCTGCCGCCACCAGCCGGGCCCGCGTCGGTTGGTGAGCCGCGCGCGATACGTCGCCGACGCGATGTGCAGCCGTGCGAGCGCCGCGCCGACCGACGCGCAGTGGACGGCGTCAGGCACCGGCATCGGCACGCCGTCGACGCGCGTCACGATGCTCGCCGGCTTGCCGTTCAGCACGCTGAACAGCGCGCCGGTGCGGTCGGGCTCGGGCGCCGGGCACTCGACGCCGGCGCGCGCGAGGTGCGCCATCAGGTTGAGGTAGAACGGCAGCTCGTCCGCCGGCAGCCGCTCGTACAGCGTCAGCACGTAGCAGCCCTTCGTCGTCGTCAGGAAGTAGTTGGTGTTCTCGATGCCGTCGGCGATCGGCGCGAGTTCGACCCGCGTGCCGATGCCGTAGCGTGCAAGCCAGGCATCGAGCTCTTCGACAGTGACGGGGGTGTAGACGGACATCGGGCAGCGCGGCCGGCGCCGTTCACGCGCGGCCGGAGCGGGTGACGTGGAAGGGAGTCAGGTCAGAAAGTGAAGATCACCCACATCGGCACCTTGAGGCCCGAGTCGAGGCTGTCGCGACGGATGTAAGTGTTGGCGCCGCCGTCCGGGATCAGGAAGTACGGCTTGCCGTGGCGCGGCGTCACCCGGATCCAGACGATGGCGCCTGCCACGCGCGCTTCCTCGCGCACCTCGGTCTCGCTGCGGCTGATCGTCACCTGCGGTTCGAGGTCCGTGTCGGCGGAGATTTCCGGCGGGGGCGGGATCTCCGGGAGCGGCTCAAGCTTCGGCGCGGCCGGCGGCAATGGCGGCGGCGCCGGCGCCGGCGGAAGGCCGGTCTGCGCGAGCGCCACCGACGCCGCGAAAACCAGGGCGAGCGGGGCGAGACGCGAGAGGATGTGCGAAAGGTTCATGCGAGCGGATTCGTCGCCCTGATTTTAGCAGAGGGCGCCCCGGGGACGGCGCTGCGACGGGAGAAGGCGCAACAGAGTGTCGCGGACCGGTCGATCCGCGGCAACGCCCGGCTACAGGTTGAGCATCTTCTCGCGTTCGGCCCGCGTCGGCTGGAACCCACGCGACTCGTAGAAATCGAAGATCGCCTCGACGATTTCCTCGGGCTCCTCGATGATCCGCATCAGGTCGACGTCGTGCGCGCCGATCATCCCTTCGCCGACGAGGCTCGTCTTCATCCAGTCGAGCAGTCCGCGCCAGAACGAGCCGCCGACGAGGATGATCGGGATGCGCCGGCTCTTGCCGGTCTGCACCAGCGTCAGGCACTCGGACAGCTCGTCGAGCGTGCCGAAGCCGCCGGGCAGCACGACGTAGGCAGAGGCGAAGCGGACGAACATCATCTTCCGCGCGAAGAAGTAGCGGAAGTCGAAGGCGATGTCCTGGTATTCGTTGCCTCCGTGTTCGTGCGGCAGCAATATGTTGAGGCCGATCGCCGGCGACTTGCCGCCGAACGCGCCGCGATTGGCCGCTTCCATCAGGCCCGGCCCGCCGCCGGAGATCACGGCGAAGCCGGCGTCCGACAACAGCCGCGCGATCTTCTCCGTCTTCTCGAAATACGGGTGGCCCTGCTTGATGCGCGCGCTGCCGAACACCGAGACAGCGGGACGCACGCCGCGCATCCGCTCGGTCGCCGCGGCGAACTCTGCCATAATCCCCAGCACCCGCCACGCCTCCTGTCCGTTGGACGTGTAGTGCGCCTGCGGATCGAAGAGCTCCGGAATCTTGGTCGTGTGAATCATGCCTGTGCTCGTGCTCGTGGATGGGTCGTCATACCTCTATCGCGCGTTCCATGCGCTGCCTGACCTGCGCACGTCGCACGGCGAACCCACGGGCGCGCTGCGCGGCGTCGTTTCGATGTTGCGCCGAATGGTCGAGGACGGCAAGCCGGACTACTTCGCCGTCGTGTTCGACGCGCCGGGCAAGACGTTCCGCGACGACTGGTACCCCGAGTACAAGGCGCACCGGCCGCCGATGCCGGAGGACCTCGTCCTCCAGATCGAACCGCTGCACGAGCTGGTCCGCGCGCACGGCTGGCCGCTGGTGATGGTCGACGGCGTCGAGGCCGACGACGTGATCGGCACGCTGGCGGCGCAGGCGTCGGCGGCCGGCATCGACACGCTGGTGTCGACGGGGGACAAGGACCTCGCGCAACTGGTGAAGCCGGGCGTCACGTTGGTTAACACGATGAGCAACGAGACGCTCGACGACGCCGGCGTGATGAACAAGTTCGGTGTCCGTGCCGACCAGGTGCTCGACCTGCTGACGCTCACCGGCGACGCGGTCGACAACGTGCCCGGCGTGCCGAAGGTCGGGCCGAAGACGGCGGCGAAGTGGCTCGCGCAGTACGACACGCTCGACAACGTCGTCGCGCACGCCGCCGAGATCCCCGGCGTCGTCGGCGAGAACCTGCGGGCAACGCTCGATTGGCTGCCGACGGGAAAGAAGCTGCTCACGGTGAAGACCGACTGCGTGCTGCCGGTCGCGCTGGCCAACCTCGCGCTCGATCCGCCCGACGCGGCGCGCCTCAGGGCTCTGTTCGAGCGCTTCGAGTTCAAGAGCTGGCTGCGCGATATCGAGGGCGGCGGCAGCGGCGCGGATCCCGCCGCTGCGATCGCCGACCGCGCCGCGCGCGCCGATGCGCGGATGTTCGCCCCGACCGACGAGCCGCGGACGCATGTGCCGCCGCACGTGCCGCGGCATTACGAGACGGTGCTGGACATGGCGACCCTCGACCGCTGGCTGGCAGCGATCGCCGTCGCCGACCTCGTCTGCTTCGACACCGAGACGACGGGTCTCGATCCGATGCAGGCGAAGATCGTCGGTTTGTCGTTCGCCATCGAACCGGGCCGCGCCTGCTACATCCCGCTGGCGCACCGCTATGCCGGCGCACCGGACCAACTCGACCTCGACCTCGTTCTGGAGAAGTTGCGACCCTGGTTCGCCAATCCGGTGAAGAAGAAGCTCGGCCAGAACGTCAAGTACGACGAGCACGTGCTGGCCAACCACGGCCTCGTGCTCGCCGGCGTCGCCCACGACACGCTGCTGCAGTCGTACGTGCTCGAGTCGCACAAGCCGCACGACATGGACAACCTCGCGTGGCGGCACCTCGACGTCAAGACGATCACCTACGCCGACGTCGCCGGCAAGGGCGCGAAGCAGATCGGCTTCGACCAGGTCGCGATCGACGATGCCACCACCTACTCGGCCGAAGATGCCGACATCACGCTGCAGCTCCATCGCGCGCTGTACCCGCGCGTGCACGTCGACGCGAAGCTCGACCACGTGTACTCGACGATCGAGATGCCGGTGCGCGAGATCCTGTTCCGGATGGAGCGCGAAGGGGTGCTGATCGACGCCGCGCTCCTCGCGGCGCAAAGCCGCGAGCTCGGCGAGAAGGCGCTGGCGCTGGAGCAGCAGGCGTTCCAGCTCGCCGGCCAGCCGTTCAACCTTGCCTCGCCGAAGCAGTTGGGCGAGATCCTGTTCCAGAAGATGGGGCTGCCGACGCTGCGCAAGACGGCGACCGGCCAGCCGTCGACCGACGAAGAGGTGCTGACCGAGCTCGCCGCCGACTATCCGCTGCCGAAGGTGCTGCTCGAGCATCGCGCGCTGACGAAGCTCAAGTCGACGTACACCGATAAGCTGCCGCAGATGGTCAACCCGCGCACCGGCCGTGTCCACACCACGTTTGCGCAGGCGACCGCGGTGACCGGGCGGCTCGCGTCCTCCGACCCGAACCTGCAGAACATCCCGGTGCGCACGCCCGAGGGCCGCCGGATCCGCGAGGCGTTCGTCGCGCCGCCGGGGCATACGATCGTCTCCGCCGACTACTCGCAGATCGAGCTGCGGATCATGGCGCACCTGTCGGGCGACGCCGCGCTGATGAAGGCGTTCCACGAAGGCGCCGACATCCACAAGGCGACCGCCGCCGAGATCTTCGGTGTGCGGGTCGCCGACGTGACGTCCGACCAGCGCCGTTACATCAAGGCGGTGAATTTCGGCCTGATCTACGGGATGGGCGCGTTCGGGCTCGCGACCCAGCTCGGCATCGAGCGCGGCGCCGCGCAGCAGTTCATCGACAAGTATTTCCAGCGCTATCCCGGCGTGGCCGACTACATGCAGCGCACGCGGGAGCTGGCGCGCGAGCAGGGCTTCGTCGAGACGGTGTTCGGCCGCCGGCTGTGGCTGCCCGACATCAAGGCCGGCGGAGGCCCACGACGCGCGGCGGCCGAGCGGGCGGCGATCAACGCGCCGATGCAGGGCACCGCCGCCGACCTCGTCAAGCTGGCGATGATCGCCGTGCAGGACTGGCTCGACCGCGAGCGCTTCGCCGCGAAGCTCGTGCTGCAGGTGCACGACGAGCTGGTGCTGGAGGTGCCGGAGCGCGAGCTCGCGCACGTCAAGGCCGAGCTGCCGAAGCGGATGACCGGCGTCGCCGCGCTCGCCGTGCCACTCGTCGTCGACGTTGGCAGCGGCCCCAACTGGGAGCGGGCGCACTGACCCGCGCGGTCCTGCCGCGACCGTCCCGCCGATGCTGCACGGACTGAAAATCGTCGTCGTGATGCCGGCGTATCGCGCCGAGAAGACGCTCGAGCGCACGCACGCGGCGATTCCGCACGACGTCGTCGACGAAGTACTGCTCGTCGACGACGCGAGCGACGACGCGACGATCGCCGTCGCCCGCCGGCTGGGCATCCCGGTGATCCGCCACGACCGGAACCGCGGCTACGGCGCCAACCAGAAGACCTGCTACACCGAGGCACTCGCCCGCGGCGCCGACATCGTCGTGATGTTGCATCCGGATTACCAGTACGAGCCGAAGCTCATCACGGCGATGGCGGCGATGGTCGCCTCGGGCGTCTACGACGTCGTCGTCGGCTCGCGGATCCTCGCCCAGTCGGCGATCGCCGGCCGGATGCCGGTGTACAAGTACGTCGCCAACCGGTTCCTCACTGCGCTGCAGAACCTGCTGGTCGGCAGCAAGCTCTCCGAATTCCACAGCGGTTACCGTGCGTTCTCGCGCCATGTCCTGCAGACGCTACCGCTCAACGCGAACTCCGACGACTTCCTGTTCGACAACCAGATGCTGGTGCAGGCGATCGCGTTCGGATTCGCCGTCGGCGAGATCTCCTGCCCGACGCGCTACTTCGACGACGCGAGCTCGATCTCCGCGCGCCGGTCCGTCGTCTACGGGCTCGGCGTCGTCCGCACGTCGCTGCAGTTCCGCGCGTGGCGGATGGGCGTGCGCTGCCGGCTGTTTGCCGACGATCCGGCGCTGCGGCTCGCCGGCACGCCGGCGGCGCCGGCGCGATGAGGCCCGCCGACGAGCGGCCGGCCGCGGGCGTGCCGGTCGCCGCGCTCGCCGTTGCGTGGATCGCGATCGGCGCCTGGCTGCGGCTGTCGCAGTTCGGCGACCAGATCGTCATCGAGGACGAGTGGCACGCGCTGCACAGGATCGTCGAGTCCGGCGCGCGCGCGATCTTCACGAGCTTCGGCAGCAACGACTACAGCATCCCGCTCGCGCTCTATGATCGGCTGCTGATGGCGCGCGGCGCGCTGACCGAGTGGACGCTGAAGGCGCCGATGCTCGTCTGCGGGCTGGTGCTCGTCGCCTTGGCGCCGCTGATTTTCGCCGACGTCGCCGACCGCGCGACGCGCGCGCTCCTGGCCGGGCTGCTCGCCGTGTCGCCGCTGCTGGTCTATTTCACGAACACCGCGCGGCCCTACGCGATCACCGTGCCGGCGACGATGGTCGCGGTGATCGTCGTGCGCAAGTGGTGGCAGCGCGGCGGGCGGCGCTGGGCGGCGGCGTACGTCGTCGCGACGTGGATCGCCGGCTGGCTGCATCCGATCACGCTCGGCTTCACGCTGCTGCCGCTGCCGTACTTCTGGCTGGCGGCGTTGCGCTCGGCGATTGGCTCCCGCGACCTGCGGCCGCTCGCGCGGCTGGTCGCGATCGGCATCGTCGTCGTCGCCGCGCTCGCACCGGTGCTCGGGCCGCCGCTGTACTACGACTGGAGCGCGCTTGCCGAAAAGGCCGGCCAGCACGCCGTGACGCTGGAGAGCGTGTACCGGACGCTGTTGCTGCTGGCCGGCACGGCGTCACCGTGGGCGCTCGGCGCGGTGCTGGCGCTCGCGGCGGTCGGTGCGATCGCGCTCGCGCGGCGCGACGCCGGTTCCGTCTTCTACGTTTCGACGCTGATCGCCGTCTTCGCGCTGATGGTCGGCGCGACGCACGCGATCTGGATCGGGCACCCGCTGGTGCAGGCGCGGTACCTGCTGCCGGCGCTGCCGTTCCTGCTGCTGGCGGCGGCCGCCGGCGCGGTGACGGTCACGCGCCGAATCGGCGGCGAGCCGGCCGTCGTCGCGGCCATCGTCGCGGTCCCGGCGGTGTTGCTGCTGGCGGGGCCGCTGCCGAGGATGCTGCACGAGCCGAACCAGTTCCTTGGGCACATGCGCTGGCAGTTCGACTACGACGACGCGCACAACCCCTACGTGACGCTGGTCCCACCGACACCGATGCCGGCGTTCTACGACGAGCTGGCGAAGCGCCCGCCGGGCAGCGTCACGCTGGTCGAGATGCCGTGGAGCCACGAGTCGCAATTCAATCCGCTGCCGTTCTATCAGCAGCGGCACCGGCAGCGAGTGCGGATCGGGCTCGAGACGGGCGTGTGCGGCGAGCGCACCGCGGGCGAGTATCCGGCCGCGGCGACCGGGATCCGGCTCGCGAATTTCGTCCACCTGTCGTCGCTGCTCGAAGGGCGGACCGCCGGCGCCGATTACCTTATCGTGCACAAGACGTTGTGGGCGATTCCCGCCGGCAACCGCCGCCCGTGGCCCGACATGCGGGCGTGCCTGCCCGCGATCGCCGCGCGGTTTGGTTCCCCGGTGTTCGAGGACCCCGACATCGTGGTCTTCGCGCTGGCGAAATAGAAGGGGCAGCGCCTGCGGCCCGGCGCTGCCCCGTGCACGGATCGACGGCGCTACGGCTTGCCGAAGATGTCGCAGTAGCTTGCGTAGACGGATGCGGCGGCCATCGGCGCGACGATGAACCAGCCGAGACCGAACGGAATCGACGCGACGATCGCGAGCAGCATGCCGACGAGGCCGTAGACGAGGAACGGCGGGATGTTGCGCCAGCAGCCCTTGAAGCTCGCCTTCATCGCCGCCATCGGCGCATCGCCCCGGAAGACGACCAGCGCCGGCGCGAACCAGTACGCCATGATCAGCGGCACGATCAGCAGGACCATCACCAGCACCACGATCAGCCCGGCGGTGCCCAGCGTCGCCAGCATCGCCGCGCCCGACTGGGACGCGTCGCCGGACATCAGCGTGCCGATGCTGCCGGCGCCGGCGACCACGAGCGCGACGACCCCCACGATCGAGATGACGATCCAGCCGACGGCCAGCAGCAGCGACAGCACGATCAGCGGGCCGAGCTTGAAGCTGAAGCAGCGGAAGAGGTCGCCGACCGACAATTCGCCACCGCGGTCGAGGTCGCGCGTGCCGAGCATCACGCCGCCGACGACGACCGGCGCGAACAGCCACGACGCGATCTGCCCGATGATCGGAATGACCGCGAGGACGATCATCAGCACGAAGTAGATGATCAGGATCGCGAGCCACACCCACGGCGTGGCCTTGAACAGCCGCCAGCCCTCGCCCCACCACGACGCGCCGCGGCCGGCGCCGACGGCCCAGCCCTCGGGTGGAGGCGCCGATCCGGACGCCGGCTGGGCAGCCGATGACGATGCGGCGGGATTCATGTTGTCCATTCTGGGCTCCACGGCGGTGACCATCGACGGCGCAACGGTAGCACAGCGCGCGCTGCGATCAAATCCGCGGAGGAATCCGGCCCGGCGGCCGGTCAGTGGATCGCGCTGACGGCCGAGGGGGCCGTGCGGACGCGCTCGGCGAACCCCTGCGGTGCGTCGGAGCGCACGAACCACGTGTGCTGCGGCGTCTCGCGCACGCGGGTGTAACCGAACGACGAGACGAGGTGCGCCATCGCGCCGCTGTCGCGTCCGAAGCGGTGCATCCGCATCACGTACGCCCGCTGGCCTTCGGCGGTCGCCAGCAGCGCCGCGATCATCGCCCGGCCGTGGCCGTGGCCCCGCCAAGCTGCGTCCACCCCGGTGAGCCAGAGCTCGTAGCCGACGGGCGTGGCCTTGAACAGGCCGAAGCCGATCGGATTGCTGACGCCGCCGCGGTCGGGGACGTAGACGTACCCGGGCACCGCAACCGTCATCAGGTCCCCGGTGCGCGGATCCGCCTCGACGAAGTAGCCCGTCTTGAGCGTCTGCCTGAGGTTTGAGAAAAACAGCGCCGCTTCGCGTGAATCGGTGGCGAGCTCGCGGTCGAAGCTGCCGCGGGCCGCGCCGTCCCGGATCAGCGCCCGCAGGATCGGCAGATGGACGACGTGTGCGGGATGCAGCATGAGACGGACTCGGGGCGGGCGACGGAAGGAAGGCTAGCGCCAACTTCGCGCCGCCGGGGGTGCGCCCTTACCAACGGTTGCCCGCGGATCGCGAGCGGTGACGACCGCCGGCGACCCCGGGGCCGGCCAGGCGACGGGCCGCGATTGCCGGTCGTGGCGTCGGCCTTACCGAAACAGCCCCTTCCGGCTTGATTTTCCGTGAACCTGCCCGTATCATTAGCACTCGCTGAAGTCGAGTGCTAACAAGACGGCAGGTTTCCTGCCTCCTGGCTCGGCCACCCGTCCGGAGCCCCGCAGACGGTTCTACAAGCGACTGATTCCAAATGTACTTATAACAGGAGTGAGCACTTACCATGAAGATCAAGATTCGTCCTTTGCACGATCGAGTGATCGTCAAGCGGCTCGAGGAAGAGCGCAAGACCGCCGGTGGCATCGTGATCCCCGACACCGCGGCCGAGAAGCCGGCGCAGGGTGAGGTGGTCGCCTGCGGCCCGGGCAAGACCGACGACAGCGGCAAGCTGATCCCGGCCGGCGTCAAGCCGGGCGACAAGGTGCTCTTCGGCAAGTACTCGGGCCAGGAATTCAAGATGGAAGGGCAGGACCTCCTGCACATGCGCGAAGACGACATCATCGGCATCGTCGGCTGAGCCGGTCCCCCCGATTCAAGCAATCCAGGAGAAACAAACTATGGCAGCCAAGGACGTCCGCTTCGGCGAAGCGGTCCGCAACAGGATGATGGTCGGCGTGAACGTGCTCGCGAACGCGGTCAAGGTCACGCTCGGCCCCAAGGGTCGCAACGTGGTGCTCGAGCGCAGCTTCGGCGCGCCGACGATCACCAAAGACGGCGTTTCCGTCGCGAAGGAAATCGAGCTCAAGGACAGGTTCGAGAACATGGGCGCACAGATGGTGAAGGAAGTCGCGTCCAAGACATCCGACGTCGCCGGCGACGGCACCACGACGGCCACGGTGCTCGCGCAGTCGATCTGCAGCGAGGGCTTCAAGTACGTTGCCGCCGGGATGAACCCGATGGACCTGAAGCGCGGCATCGACAAGGCGGTGATCGCCGTCGTCGAAGAGCTGAAGAAGATCAGCAAGCCGTGCACGACCAGCAAGGAAATCGCGCAGGTCGGCGCGATCTCGGCCAACGCCGACGAGTCGATCGGCAAGACGATCGCCGAGGCGATGGACAAGGTCGGCAAGGAAGGCGTGATCACCGTCGAGGACGGCAAGGGCCTTGAGAACGAGCTGGACCTGGTCGAGGGCATGCAGTTCGACCGCGGCTACATCTCGCCATACTTCATCAACAACCCGGACAAGCAGGTCTCGCTGCTGGAAGACCCGTACGTCCTGCTGCACGACAAAAAGATTTCGAACATCCGCGATCTGCTGCCGCTGCTGGAACTGGTGGCGAAGGCCGGCCGGCCGTTGCTGATCATCGCCGAAGACGTCGACGGCGAGGCGCTCGCCACGCTGGTCGTCAACAACATCCGCGGCATCCTGAAGACCACCGCCGTCAAGGCGCCGGGCTTCGGTGACCGCCGCAAGGCGATGCTCGAGGACATCGCGATCCTCACCGGCGGCACGGTGATCGCGGAAGAGCTGGGTCTCAAGCTCGAAAACGCGACGCTCAAGGACCTGGGCCGCGCCAAGAAGATCGAAGTGGGCAAGGAAGACACGACGATCATCGACGGCGCCGGCGAAAAGGCCGCGATCGAAGCGCGGGTAAAGAACATCCGCAAGCAGGTCGAGGATGCGACGAGCGACTACGACAAGGAAAAGCTGCAGGAGCGCGTGGCCAAGCTCGCCGGCGGCGTGGCGGTGATCAAGGTCGGCGCCGCGACCGAAGTCGAGATGAAGGAGAAGAAGGCCCGCGTCGAGGACGCGCTGCACGCAACCCGTGCCGCCGTCGAGGAAGGCATCGTCGCCGGTGGCGGCGTGGCTTATCTGCGCGCCCGCGCCAACCTGAAGGGCCTGAAGGGCAGCAACGCCGACCAGGAAGCCGGCATCAAGATCGTGCTGCGCGCCCTGGAAGAGCCGATGCGCCAGATCGTCCAGAACGCCGGTGACGAGCCGTCGGTCGTCGTCAACAAGGTCGTCGAAGGCAAGGGCAACTACGGCTTCAACGCCGCGACGGGCGAGTACGGCGACATGGTCGAGATGGGCGTGCTGGACCCGACCAAGGTCACCCGCTTCGCGCTGCAGAACGCGGCGTCGGTCGCCGGCCTGATGCTGACCACCGACGCGATGGTGGCCGAGCACCCGAAGGACGACAAGCCGATGGGTGGCGGCGGCGGGATGGGCGGCATGGGCGGCATGGGCGACATGGACATGTAACGCAGCGCCACGCAGCAGGACGCAAGCAAAGGCCCGGTCGATCCGGGCCTTTGTCTTTGCGGCGCCGGCCCCCCGGGAGCTGCGCGGCAGGCAGCCCGCCGCCCGGTCTGCGCGCGGTCGTCGACCGGTGCGTCGTGTCGCCCGGGCCGTCGCGGCGGCCACCGGCGGACGGGGTGGAGTGGTCCCGCGGGCCGGGCGTAGCGGCGACTTCAGGAAATGCTTTAGACTAGAGCCGCAACCCGCCGCCCCGACGGAAAAGACAAAACTCATGCCCCGGTCATCGGCTCGCGCGCTCCCCGCGTGCGCGCCGGGTCGCGGGGAACGAAAACCAGGCTTATGACTTCCGGAATCCTGTTCGCGCTTGCCATCGGCGCGCTCGT
>JBDTVU010000072.1:0-16676 GCA_040007035.1 Betaproteobacteria bacterium
CTCGGCCGGCGGTTCGAGATCGCGACCAACACCTACAAGCCGTTCGCGTGCGGGATCGTCATCCATCCGTCGATCGACGGCTGCGTGCAGCTCCGCAACGCCCACCAGCTTGCCGCCGCCGACATCGAGCGCGTCGAGCTGAAGGTCCATTCGCTGGTGCTGGAGCTCTGCGGCAAGACGGCGCCGTTGAGCGGGCTCGAGGGCAAGTTCAGCGTCTACCACGCGTGCGCGGCGGGCCTCGTGTTCGGGCAGGCCGGCGAGGCGGAGTTTTCCGACGCCATCGTCGTGCGAGCAGACGTGAAGTCGCTGCGCGAACGGATTATCGCGAGCGTCGACGATGCGATCGGCGAAGCGTCGGCCGACGTCACCGTCGTCTGCCGCGACGGCCGCCGGCTGCACCTGTTCGTTCCGCACTCGATCGGCAGCCACGAGCGGCCGATGACCGACGCCGACCTCGCCCGCAAGTTCCATGGTCTGGTCGACCCGGTGTTCGGCGCGGCGCGCGCCGACGCGCTGATCGCGCAGTGCATGACGCTGGCCGGCGCTCCCGACCTGCGGGCGCTGAGGCTGGGGGCGGCGTGATTCACCTGAAGCAACGACCGGGAATACCATGACCGAAGAATCGCAACACGCCCGCTTCGGAAGCGGCAAGTCGGTCCGCCGCGTCGAGGACGACAGCCTGCTGACCGGCGGTGACCAGTTCGCCGACAATTTCGCGCTGCCCGGGCAGACGCAACTGCTGTTCCTGCGCTCGCCGCATCCGCACGCGCGGATCGCGCGAATCGACACCGCCGCGGCGAAGGCGCTGCCGGGTGTCGTCGCCATCGTCACCGGCGAGGATCTGGTGCGCGCGGGCGTGAACCCCCTGCCGCAGTCGGGCGACTTCAAGCGGCGCGACGGCGCGAAGACGGCGGCGCCGCCGCAGCACGCGCTCGCGGTCGGCGTCGTGCGCTACGTCGGCGAGGCGGTGGCCGCGGTCGTCGCCGAGACGGCAGGAGAGGCGCGCGACGCGCTGGAGGCGATCGTCGTCGACTACGATCCGCTGCCGATGGTCGCCGACATCGTCGACGCGATCGCGGCGGACGCGCCACTCGTCTGGCCGGCAGCGAAGGGCAACGTCGCGTGCGAGGCGCGGCACGGCGATCGCGCGACCGCCGGCGCCGCGTTTGCAAAGGCGGCGCACGTCGTCACGCTCGACCTCGTCAACCAGCGGCTGGCCCCCGCGCCGATCGAGCCGCGGGCGACGCTCGCGAGCTGGGACGACGCGACCGGCCGGATCACGCTGCGCACGTCCTGCCAGACGCCAACGGGTTTGCGCGACGACCTCTGCAACGTCGTGCTCGGCATTCCGCCGGAAAAGATGCGGGTGGTGGTCGGCGACGTAGGCGGCGGCTTCGGGATGAAGACGACGCTCTACGCCGAGGACGTGCTCGCCGCATACTGCACGCGGTTGCTGAAGCGGCCGGTCAAGTGGTGCGCCGACCGGGTCGAGGAGATGCTGGCCGCGTCGCACGGCCGCGACCTGAACAGCAAGGCCGAATTGGCGCTCGACGCCGGCGGAAAGATCCTCGCGCTGCGCCTGCACTCGCACGCGAACCTCGGCGCCTACGCAACTCCGGCCGGCGTCGTGATCCAGCTCCTGATCGGGCCGTGGGTGACCACCGGCGTCTACGACATCGGGACCATCGACCTCACGATCGAGGGCGTGCTGACGAACACGAACCCGACCGGGCCTTACCGGGGCGCCGGCCGTCCCGAGGCGATCTACACGATCGAGCGGATGATGGACGCGGCGGCGCGGCAGACCGGCATCGACCCGGTCGAGCTGCGCCGGCGCAACATGATCCGGCCGGCGCAGATGCCGTACACGAACCCGATGGCCAAGACCTACGACACCGGTAAGTTCGAGTCGGTGATGGAGCAGGGACTGGCGCTTGCCGACTGGCGCGGGTTCGACGCGCGCGCGGCGGAATCGAAGCGACACGGGAGGCTGCGCGGACGCGGGCTCGCGACGTTCATCGAGTGGACCGGCGCCGAGATCTTCACCGAGCGCGTGACCGTCACCGTGTCCGGAGACGACGACATCGAGATCTTCTCGGCGACGCAGGCGATGGGGCAGGGCCTCGCGACGACGTTCGCGCAACTCGCCGTCGACGTGTTCGGCGTGCCGATCGGGAACATCCGGATCGTGCTCGGCGACACCGATCGCGTCACCGGATTCGGCAGCGCGGGCTCGCGCTCGCTCTTCGTCGGCGGCACTGCGGTGCACGTCGCGTCCGAGCGCACGGTGAAGAAGGCGCAGGATCTCGCCGCCGCCGAGCTCGAAGCGGCGGTCGCCGACATCGAGTACCGCGACGGCGAGTTCCGCATCGCCGGCACCGATCGCCGGATCGGCCTGTTCGAGCTTGCGCGGAAGCAACCGGAACGGCGCATTTACGTCGACTCGACCAGCTCGGTCGGCGGCGCGACGTGGCCCAACGGCTGCCACGTCTGTGAGGTCGAGATCGATCCGGACACCGGCGCCGTCGAGATCGCCGGCTACTGGTCGGTCAACGACGTCGGCCGCGTCGTCAACCCGATGATCGTCGCCGGCCAGCTCGAAGGCGGCGCCGTGCAGGGAATCGGCCAGGCGCTCACTGAGCACTTCATCTACGACCGCGAGACCGGCCAGGCGCTGACGGCGAGCTTCCTCGATTACGCCATTCCACGCGCCGCGATGATTCGCCACTTCGACATGCGCACCGACGAATCCTCGCCGACGGCGCTGAACGCGCTGGGCGTCAAAGGCGTGGGTGAGCTGGGCACGATCGGCGCAACGCCGGCGGTTGCCAATGCGGTGATCGATGCGCTGGTTCGCGCCGGCGTCGGCGCGCGAGCGGAGACGATGCAGATGCCGTTCACGCCCGAGCGGGTGTGGCGGGCGCTGCAGAAGTAGCGGCGACCGTCGGTGGCAGTCATGGACGCCGTGAGGCGGATCAAGCCGAACGTCCGCGGCGCGAGGGGCTTGCTGCCACGGTCTTCGGCTTGACCTCGTAGCGCACGAGCTCCTCGCGTACCGCGCGTTTCGTTGCCGCGAGCATCGACTCGCGCTGGATCCACGCCACCAGCGTGTCGTTGATCAGCGTCTGGTAGCTGCCGCCACCCGCGGCGTCCGCGAGGCGTCGGAAATGATCGAGGACGGCGGTGTCGATTCGGATCGAGATCTTGGTCTTGCCGGCCGCGGGCGGCACGACGGCACCCCGGCGTGCGGCCGAGAAGTCGATGTCGCGTTGCGGCTCAGCGGAAGTCTTGCTCATAGTCGCCTCGTTGGCGGGCGTTGGCTTTCCAGGCGGAAATCAGGCGCAGCGTATCCGGCGCCCGATGGGTCCACACGACGACGAGGAGCCGACCCAGCGCACTCATGCCGAGCGTAACGTAGCGAGCTTCGTCGACAGCGTCAGGGTCCTCGCGGGTCAGACCACGCGCATCCGCGAAAACGGTCGCCGCTTCGACGAACGCCACCCCATGCGTGCGGAAGTTGGCGGCCGCCTTCGCCGGGTCCCACTCGAAACGCGGCTCCAAGTGTATGGACAAGCGTCCTCCACGTCAACGACCGATCGGGAGAGGGCTGTCCATTCATCGTGCGAGCGGAACCGGGCGCCGTCGATCGGCCGGACGGCCGAGGGTGTCAGGAAGGCGGGGCGAGACCCGACCATCCGGACGATCGCGGTCGCCCGTTTGTAAGCGGGGTCCGAAGCCGCCCGATGCCCACGCTATACAATCGCGCCGAACGTCCACGGATATCCCATGCCCTTCCCCGATCTTGCGAATTTCCCCACGCTCGACGCGCGCCTCGCGGCGCTGCCGCGTGATGCGCTGACGAAACTCCAGCGCGGCATCGAAAAGGAAAGCCTGCGCGTGCAGCCGGACGGCGCGCTCGCGACGACGCCGCACCCGGCAGCGCTCGGGTCCGCACTGACGCATCCGCTCGTCACCACCGACTTTTCGGAGTCTCAGCTCGAGCTCATCACCGGCGTGCACGCGAGCGTCGACGACTGCCGGCAGGAGCTGACCGAGATCCATCAGGCCGTCTACCGCGCGATCGGCGACGAGCTGCTGTGGGCGGCGAGCATGCCGTGCAAGCTGCCCGCGGAGAACACGATCCCGCTCGGCCGCTACGGCAGCTCCAACGTCGGCCGGGCGAAGACCGTGTACCGGACAGGCCTGTCGCATCGCTACGGCCGGCGGATGCAGATGATCTCCGGCATCCATTACAACTTCTCGCTGCCGGAGCCGCTGTCCAACGACGCGTATTTCGGTCTGATCCGAAACTTCCGGCGGCACTCCTGGCTGCTGCTGTATCTGTTCGGTGCCTCCCCCGCGGTGTGCCCCTGCTTCGTGGAAGGGCGGACGCACGAGCTTCAGCGGCTGAGCGAGCACACGCTGTACCTGCCGCATGCGACGTCGCTCCGGATGGGGCGGCTGGGCTACCAGAGCGACGCGCAGTCTTCGCTCGCGGTCAGCTACAACAGCCTCGAGAGCTACGCCACGTCACTGCAGGACGCGCTGACGCGGCGGTGGCCGGCGTACGAGGCGATCGGTATCCGCGACGGCGACGAGTATCGCCAGCTCGCGACGACGCTGCTGCAGATCGAGAACGAGTTCTACGGCACGATCCGCCCGAAGCGAAGGATCCGGCTCGGCGAGCGCCCGCTGCACGCGCTGCGCGAACGCGGCGTCGAATACGTCGAGGTGCGGCTGATGGACCTCGACCCGTTCTGCCCGATCGGCATCACCGCCGACACGATGCGGATGCTCGACGTGTACCTCATGTACTGCCTGCTCTCCGACAGCCCGCCCGACACGCCCGGGGAGCTCGCCGCCCTCGCGCTCGACCGCCAGCACGTCGCCGCGCGCGGCCGCGAGCCCGGCCTGCGGCTGATGCGCGGTGCCCAGGAAGTGCCGTTGGTCGAATGGGGCGCCGAGATCCTCGCCGCCTGCGGTCCGATCGCCGCGGCGATGGACCTGGCGCTCGATGCCGCGAACGGAATCCGCGCGCACCGGGATGCGCTCGCGAACGCCGTCGCCGCGCTGAACGATCCCGCGTTGACGCCGTCCGCCCGCGTGCTGCAGGCGATGGCGCGCGACCACGGCAATTCCTACGTCGGCTTCGTGCTCGCGCAGTCGCGGCGGCACCGCGACGCGATCTGCGCGATGCCGCTCGCCGCCGAGGTCGCCGGGCGCTTTGCGCAGATGGCCGACGAATCGCGGGTCAGGCAGCGCGAGATCGAGGACGCCGACACGCTGCCGTTCGAAATCTACCGGCAGCAGTATCTGGATCCGCGGCGGTTGAACGTCTGAGCGCCGGCACGGCCCGCTTCGCGGTCGCAACCTTCAGATCGAAGCGAGAAACCGGGCGATCTGTTCCCAGAACCCGGCGGTGGCGCCGAGCGTGTTGTGCCCTTCCCGCGGGATGGCGTACCAGCGCTTCGGGCCGGCCCAGGCGTCGTAGAGCGCACGCGAGCGCCCGAGCGGCATGATCGTGTCCGCCTCGCCGACGATTGCGAGGAGCGGCATCCTGCATCGCAGCGCGTCCGCGCGCGGCTCGAAACGATGCCGCAGCAGGAGCGACACCGGGAGCCACGGGTAATGATGGCTGCCGACCGCGGCGAGGCTGTCGTACGGCGAGATCAGCACCACACCGGCGATCGGGCGTTCCGCGGCCACGCGCGCCGCGATGGCGGTGCCCAAGCTGCGCCCCACCGCGACGATGCGATTGCGGTCGATGCCTTCCCGCGCGACGACCGCGTCGTAGATCGCGAGGCCGTCGGCGTTGAGCTCGCGCTCGCCGGGCTTACCCTCGCTCTCTCCGTAGCCGCGGTAGTTCAAGGCGACGATCGTCCACTCGCGCGGCCAGCGCGCGTCGGCGACCGTCCACGAGACTTCCTCGGCGTTGCCGCCGAAGTAGACGACCGTCGGCGCCGGGACCGCCGTGCCCTGCGCGATCCAGCCGCGGAGCCGCGTGCCGTCGGTGGCGGTCACCGTAAGCGGCGTGGCACTGGGCGGCAGGTGCGCCGTCGAGGCGATCGGCTGCGGGAAGAAGATCAGTCCGTCCTGCGCGAGCCACGCGGCCGCGGGAACGCCGACGGCGATGGCGGCGAGGACGAGGAGCCATTCCATGAGGGTGCGCCGCCCGTTGAGCGGATCCGAGATCGGCGTCGTGTCTACCCGGTGCGGGTATGGCGCGGGTGGCCGGAATCGGCGCAAACTTCCGATGCCGGCGCGCTCGAATTCTATCGCATCGCCGCACCCGACGAAGGAGTCAACGATGAGCATCCACGACGAGCTCCAGGCCACGATGGCAAAGCTGACCGCACCCGGCAAGGGCATCGTCGCCGCGGACGAAAGCCACCCCACTATCACCAAGCGGTTCAAGGCGGTCGGCATCGAATCGACCGAGGAGACCCGGCGCGCGTACCGGACGCTGCTGTTCACGACGTCGGAAGCCGAGCAGTACCTCGGCGGCGTGATCCTGTTCGAGGAAACGCTGGGCCAGGCCGACGACAACGGCACGCCGCTGCCGGAGATGCTCGTGCGCCGCGGCATCGTACCGGGCATCAAGGTCGACAAGGGGACGGTGCCGCTGCCCGGGGCCGACGGCGATCTCGTCACCCAGGGGCTCGACGGCCTCGCCGACCGCCTGAAAGCCTACAAGGAGAAGGGCGCACGCTTCGCGAAATGGCGCGAGGTCTACGCGATCACCGACCGCAATCCAACGCCGCTCGGCATCGCGGCCAATGCCGAGGTGCTGGCGCGCTACGCGGCGATCTGCCAGGAGCAGGGTATCGTGCCGATCGTCGAGCCCGAGGTGCTGATCGACGGCGTGCACACGATCGAGCGCTGCCACGAGGTCTGCGCGGCCGTGCTGCATGCGGTGTTCCACGCGCTCCACCGGCATCGCGTGATCCTCGAGGGCATCGTGCTCAAGCCGAGCATGGTGTTGCCCGGCAAGGAAAGCCCGCCGAAGGCGCCGCCCGACGTCGTCGCGCGCGCGACGCTCGAGGTGCTGACGCGCACTGTCCCGGCCGCGGTGCCGACGATCAACTTCCTCTCCGGCGGTCAGGCGTCGGTGGAAGCGACCGCGAATCTCAACGCGATGAACGTGATGGCGCCGCACGCGCCGTGGGTGCTGTCGTTCTCGTACGCCCGCGCGCTGCAGGACGACGCGATGCGCATGTGGGCCGGCCGCGCCGAGAACGTGCGCGCGGCGCAGGACGCGTTCCGCAAACGCCTGCGGATGAACAGCCTCGCGCGGCAGGGGAAATGGAGCGAGGCGCTGGAGACGTAACGCGCCGAAAAACCGAGGTAAGGCTCGACTTTTCGAAAAGTCGGGTCTGGCCCTCAATTCGGGTCACCCAGGGCCCGCAATACCGCCCTCGGCTCGCGGTCGATGATGCAGAGGAGGACCAGCGCCGTGCCGCGCGGCCGGCGGTCGCCTCGCTCCCAATGGCGAAGTGTCCCGGGGCTGATGGCGAACCGCGCCGCGAACTCGAGTTGCGTAAGGCCGGTCTTTTCGCGCACCGCCTTGACGTCGAGCACGGGGACGCGATGCACGCGCAGACCCGGCAGCCGTCCCTCCTCGTGGGCGATCGCCTGGTCCAGGCCTTTCCTGATGCTCTTGAACGCTCGGCTCATGATTCGCGGCTGATTCGCTGTTTGAGGACCTGGACCAGCGCGGCAAGCTCATTTCGCTCGGCCGCGGTCAGGTTGGCCCGCTCGCCTTTGCCGTAGATGGTCAGCAGGTAAAGCGGCATCTCGTCGCTGTGAAAATAGTAGATCACGCGCACGCCTCCACTTTTGCCTCGCCCTCCGCGTGACCACCGCAGCTTGCGAATGTCGCCCGTGCCCGGGATCAGGTCACCGGCAAGCGGGTTCGCGGCCAGCGCCGTAATCAGCGCTTCGTGCTCGATGCCCGAGAGCAGACGCCGGACGCGCCGGGAGAACTCCAGCGACTCCGCTACCGTGACCCAGTCCGCGTCAGAGTAATCCATTGGATTAGTGCCGTCAAGCCGCTCGGGACGCCGCTTGCTGCAGCAGGAACGGTGGCGGTTTCTCTATGGCGAGCCCATTGCCCGGATGGCCGAGGTTCGGCATCCAGCTTTCCCGCGCGCCCACCACTCCAAGCTCACCGCCTGAGCCACCACCCCGCGCATGATGCCGTCTCGGGCACATTCCGGTGCCTCAAACCAGGGAAACTCGATGAACGCCGTCGCACAAACGCTCGCCAGCCTGAAGCTCGGCGATGCCATCCAGCACCACAACCTCGCCGTCTTCCCGCTCTTCGCTGCGCACGAGGCGGTTGCGGACTACCTCACGCTCGACGAGGCCCTCGAAACCGGCGTCGCCCGCGTCACCGAAGTCTCGGAGGCGGGCCACGTGCCGGAGCTGCTGTTCGTCAACGATGCGCAGCAGAGCGTGCTGCTGGTCGACGGCGAGGAACTCGTCGGCGCGCGGCAGAACCGCATCCTCAACCTCACGCTGCTCGTCGGCGCGAAGACACGCGTCGTCATCCCGGTTTCCTGCGTCGAACAGGGTCGCTGGTCGTATCGGTCGAGGGAGTTCAGCTCGGCCAAGCGCAACCTGCACGCCCGTGCCCGTGCCGACAAGATGCGCGACGTCTCCCGCACGATGGAGGACTCCGGCTCGCGCATGGGCGACCAGGGCCGCGTCTGGAACCACATCTCGCGCAAGCAGCACGCGATGAACGTCGATTCGCCCACGTCGGCGATGGGCGACATCTACGAGCAGCGGCGGGTCGACGTCGACAAGTACCGCACCGCGTTCGAGGCGAAGCCCGGCCAGGTCGGCGGCGTGTTCGCGATCAACGGCAGCATCCGCGGCGTCGAGTTGTTCGACTCCGCGGCCACCTTCGCGAAGTTCATGCAGAAGGTGCTGGGCAGCTACGCGCTCGACGCGGCGGAGGAGTCGACGAGCACAGCGGTGCCGATCACGCCGACCGCGGCGGCGCGAGACTTTCTGAGCCGCCTGCAGCACGCCCAGCCCCGGCCCTTCGACGCGCTCGCGCTGGGCGAGGACGTGCGGCTGGAGTTGGGGGATGTGTCAGGCGGGGCGCTGGTGGTGGGGGAGAAGGTGGTGCATCTGGTGGCGTTTGCGGTGGACGCGCAGCCGGAGGAGGAGGGCGGACGCAGGAGGGGGAACGGGGGGTGAGTGAAATGTCGGGCCGATCGGATGCCAATGTGCGTTACTCGATCTGGCCTGCCGTCACCACCGGACTGTAAATCGATCTCTTCATGGTCCCGGAGGTTCCATGGCGCCAGCAAGCTCGTCGCAGACGGCTCCAAGCAATCGACGCGCGCGCTCGAGATCGATGCCCGATTGGTGGGCGAGCAGGAGGGGCCTTTCCTCGTCGGCTTCGGATGCCAGAATGTCCAGCACGCGACGAGCTGACGGGCCATCGAGCAGGGCAATCATTTCGCGTGCGAGCAGACGCGCACTCGCGCCCTCGTAATCGAAATCCTCGCCTGTGAACAGGTCGGCGTACTCGGTAGTTGCGCGCTCGAGATTGCCACAATCCAGATAGCTGCGCAGATAGAGCACCAGATCGGGCGCGTCTCGCCCAGGGAAGGTGTGTTTCCGATCCCGCCACGCCACGACCTTGAGCAGAGCGAGTGCCGGGATCGAAGGCACTCGCAGTCGGGTGCCCTCGGGCAGCAGCACCTGCACGCACGTGCCGAAGGCTTCGCGCGCACCGAAGCAATCGAAGACCGTGGCCTGATCCGGCGGCCATGCGATGGTCCGGTCGACCCGTTCGACACCACCGAACGGCACGATATCCAGCGGCCGACCGCTCGTGTGGCGGAGTCTTTGCGTCGCAGGTCCGGGGCGGGCGGCAAACTCGCCACTCGCAATCATCGCCGAGCGCAGGGTTGCGAACGTGTTCCAATCGCGCACCATCACCGCGAAATCGACATCCTCGGTCAGCCGCTCCGGTTCAATGTTGTGGGCATGCCGGAGCATCAGATTGCGCGCCGCCGCGCCTATCAGGAAGAACTGGACGCCGGCGGGTGCCGCGACCGCTTGCAGTGCGCCTACGACGCGGGCGAGGGGCAACAGGTCAAGCTTCTGCGAAAAGTCGAGCGACGTAGCCGTCATAGACGATTCTTGCGGTGTCGATGCATCGGGCATCACCCGTTGCGAGCAGGTCGGCGTAGACCAGCAGGGGCGGCACGAGATCGCGGTGAGGCGTCTCGCCGGGAAAGTTCCAGAAGCGCTTCCGCACCTCCACTGCCGCGGCGTGGCCGGGTGCTGGTTCGTTCAGGAATTTTTGCCGTGCAGCGAGCAAGCCCGGCAGTTTGTCCGCGTAGATCGTGAGTTCGCCGGGGCGCAGGTAGTCGGTGAGTTTCGCTGCGGCAGGCTCTCCGCCCCACAGCGCGCCATGCTCCGCGAGCGGCCAGTCTTTCCAACCTTCGAGCGTGGGCACGTAGAACCGACCGATCAACGTGCGCGGCCGCAGGACGCGAGCGTACACATCCGCCCACTGCGCGACCAGGCGCTCGCCGTCAAAGAGGCGGCGTGTGCCGCGTCTGCCCTCGAGATCGCGCACGAAGCCCAGTTGCTGCAGATCCGGCATCGCCCAGCCCACGGTGCCGTGAGCGACGCCTGCCATCGCAGCGAGTTCGCGATAAGGCCTTTCGACAGCTTTCGGGTTGCACAGGAGCGCAAACAGCACCTGAAGGCCGGTTGCCTGGAACGCGCGCCCGAGATGCGGTTGAACCGGCTTGGCTGCAGGCTTCTGGCCCTTTACCCAGATCAGCAACGGAGGTCGGTCCAGATAGGCGTTGCCGGCCGCATCCAGGAACGCGACCCGGTGCGCCCTCAGTTCCTCCGCCAGTTCTGGCGTGACATAGTCGGTCACCAGGAGACCTTGCTCGCCCAGCCGCTCCAGCTGGTGCAACGCGATCCCCAGCGTGGCGGGGCGCAATGCCCGGCGCACCTCTGCAGCGTAGAGCACCTCCTGGCCACCGTGTTCCACGCGTACCAAGGCGTCGGCCCGTGCGCGGCCGAGCTTGGGCTCGCGTTCGACGACCTGAATTTTCAGGCCGTGCGCGCGTGCTGCGTCCAGAGCAGCATCGAGCAGCCGCTGCTCGGGGGAGCGATCGATCTTGTCCATGATATTGAATTGTCCATTATTGTTGGACATATGTAAATATTGGACAAAAACCCGATTGATGCGGCACTGAATCCACATGTACGTCCATCAACGGTACGTGTCCACGCATTATGGACAGACTGAAATAATGGACAACATCCAGGAACTCATCGACGTGAAGACCCACAACAGCAATCGGTGACGCCCTGCTTCTTCGCCTCGATCACGCCGGCAGCTTTGCCGTCGACGTAGAGCAGGTAGTCGGCGAAGCCGTGGCCGGGCAGCGGAAACTCGCGCACGGCGACGCCGCGCGAGGCGTGTAGATTGACCTTGGAGGCATCGACCACCGACCAGCCTGCCGCTTCCAGCAGCCGGTCGATTTCGACGCGGGCTTTCTCTTCTGGCGACACCCGTTCCTCCCGCCGGGGATGCTAGCACGCAGCGGAAGCAAGTCGCGAGCCGCGGCGAGGGGCGGGCGGCAGCGAGATGTGATGCGATGCCGCACGCTCATCTGGTGAGCCTGCGGGTGCTGGAAAGTGGCCGGTTAAAGCCGGTCGGCGGCAGGCCGCCGATCCAATGCCCGACCGCCCTCGTCAGGAATTCCTTGGCCGGAAGCCGGTCGTCAATTCGGATTGCGCCGCCGCACGTTCGAGCCGGTTCAATGTGGCGCCGAGCTTCCCCCGCGCCTCCTCCATATCGTAGCTGGCCTGCAATGCCATCCAGAATTGCTCCGATGTGCCGAAGTAGTGGGCGAGGCGCAGCCCCGTATCGGCCGTGATTGTGCGCTTGCCGAGCACGATTTCGTTGATCCGGCGCTGCGGGACGCCGACGGCGCGGGCCAGTGAACTCTGGCTGATGCCCATCGGCACGAGGAACTCCTCCAGCAGGATCTCGCCGGGATGGATGTTGGGAAGTTTGCGCATGATGGCCCTCGGTTCAATGGTAGTCGACGATTTCAACGTCGGTGCAGCGGCCCGACTGCCACTCGCAGAGCATGCCCGCAACAGCCTCCGGATACTCCATGCCCGCCGGCTGGATTCCTCGCACCGCGACGCGCCCATCGGGCTCGACTTCCCATGTGATCAGGTCCCCGGGCTTGCTCTTGAAAGCGGCGCGAATTTCCTGCGGCACCGTGGTCCGGCCGTTGGCGGCAATCTTCGAGACGGCGGGCATCGTCGGCTTCCTCGTTACATTGACACCCTACCATCTTGCTGCATTGCGCGACGAGTCGGGCGGTCGTACCGCCGGGCCGTCGGAATCGTACGTTCGACCGACGCCCCGGCCCTCACTGCGGCGGCTTCACCCCGTCCTTGCTGACCTGGATCCGCGCAGCGGTGAGCGCGCCGTCGGCGTTGGTCTGTGCTGCGGCGAACACATACTCGCCGACGACGAGGTCGGCGCGGGTGCCGGGCACGCTGCGCACGAGCGGCACGCCGTCGGGCACGACGATTTTGTGCGTCTGGCCCTTCAACTGCAGCGTCAGCTCGCGGTTGCCGGTGCCGACGACCGTCGACGTGACGTTGGCGTTGGTCATCGTCGATCCGGGCGCGAGGTCCGACGGGCTCTGGCCCTCGGACGCCGTCGTCGGCAGGTAGTGGACCTCGGCGGCGACGTGCGTGCCATCGGGCCGCGCGGTGGTCGTCGCGCCCACGTAGTCGCCGACCTTGATGTCCTCGAAGCGCACCGCCTTGGCCACCGCCACCGTCAGGTTGTCGGCGAGGTCGAGCTTCAGGTCGCGGCCGTCGCGCGTCTTCACCGCCATCGCCTTGCCGTCGATGGCGGTGATCGTCCCGCGCACGCGAACGCTGGTCTGCGCGTGGGCGAGCGTGATCGTGGTGGCGAGGATCAGCGCGGCGATGGCGAGAAGGGTGGTGGGGCGGGTGCGGGGCATCGAGGAGTCTCCGACGGGTCAAGTCGCGACGCGCGACGACGATTGGCGGTAACAGTGGGGCGCGGCCCGGGATTCCGTCAAGGGAAAAGAGGAGCGTCTGGTGGACTCGTCCGGTCGGCCGATTGAGCGCGGCACGCAAACGATGAATGCTCATCGTAACGCCCTCGCCGGCCAACATCCGATCGATGTATAGCAATGCTTGACAGAATGTAAACGTATGCTTTACTCTCGATCCGAGTTCGGAACTCGACCGTGATCCGAACTTTTCGCCACAAGGGACTTGGACGATTGTTCATGGCGAGCTCAACCAAAGGCCTCCCGACGGAGCATCGGGCGCGCGTCGAACGAATGCTGGATCGTCTCGACGCGTCGGGCCGACCCGATGACATGAACGTGCCCGGCTGGCGATTCCACGCGTTGCGCGGCGACCGGAAAGGCCGCTGGGCGGTCGCCGTCTCCGGCAACCTCCGGCTGACATTCGCGTTCGACGGTGAGGACGCGGTCGACGTCGATCTCGAGGACTATCACTGATGAAGACGCTTCGCGACCGCCGCCGCCCGCCCACGCACCCCGGTGCCCTGCTGCGCGAGGACATTCTGCCGGCATTGCGGATGTCGCAGGTGGAGTTGGCCGAGCGGCTCGGTGTGTCGCGGGTTACCGTCAACACGCTGCTGCAGGAGAAGCGCGACCTGTCGATCGAACTGGCGGCGCGGATCGCCAAGCTGCTCGGCCATTCGCCCGAGAGCTGGATCCGGATGCAGGAGGCGCTCGATCTCTGGCGACTGGCGCAGGATCCTTCGCGTCTTGCCGGCATCAAGCCGCTGCCGCCGGAGCGCATAGCCGCCTGACGTCGGGCGCTCGGATTATTGGCAACGGAGTCGTCGGCGCCCGAAGCGCGTCGCAGACGCCGCCTACCTCCCCACCATCCTCCGCGCCATCACTCGCGCCGCGCTCTCGCTGAACGCCGCCTCGAGCTGCGGAGTTACCGGCAGCAGCGGCGCGGTGACCGCGCGCATGGCGCCGTCGACGACGGCATCCTTCGACCCGAGCGCCGTTCCCACCGAACTGATCAGCGACGCGAACACGTCGGTCCGGTTGCTCGTGCTGCCGGTCGTCTGCGCGTAGAAGGGGACGAACACGCTGCCGATGCTGGTCAGCGCCTGGTAGTCGCCGAGGAAAAGTCCGCCGGCATTGGGCGCGGTGTCGAGATCGAAGGGGCCGGCCACGCGCGACTCCGTCCACGTCGCGCCGCCGTCGGTCGAGCGGGCGATCCAGTAGTCGGTGGGCAGCGTCGCGGCGTCGGCGGTGTTGCTGCGGAAGTCGTAATAGGCGACGCCGATGACGCGGTCGGCGCGGATCGTCACGCTGGGGAGGAACGCCTGCACCGACGAGTCGCGGTTGATGCGTGTGGGCGCAGACCACGTGAGGCCGCCGTCGGTCGAGCGCGAGAACGCGATCTGGTCGCGTGCGCCGTTGACGAAGCGCGAATCCTGCCAGACGACAGCGAGGTCGCCCGTCGGACCCGTGGCGATCGCGCCGAGACTCGCGCCGTCGCGCACCGGCGTGCCGGTCTCCGGATCGCGCGCGCCGATCGCCTGCGCTGCCGCCACGACGATCGGCGGCGACCAGGTCAGTCCCTTGTCCTGTGACCGGATCACGTTGAGCGTGGTGACGATCGCGTTGCCTGCCGTGCTGAACTTCGTGAAGAAGTCGATCAGCGTGCTATCGTTCAACACGACGATCTGGTGGTTGATCGTCGATGCGCTGCGGCCGGGGTCGTAGATCATCCGCGCCGGCTCCCACGTCAGCCCGCTGTCGACGCTGCGCGCGAACCACGCGGGCGACGTGCCGTCGGCGTCGAGACGGTCCCAGACCGCATAGACGTAGCGCGAGTCGAGGCGGTCGGCGGTGATCGACTCCTTGTCGTTGAAGTGGTCCTCGCCGTCGCGGATCAGCGTGACCGGATTGCTCCACGTGCGGCCGCCGTCGATCGAGCGGCTGGCCAGTACCGCATTGTCCGAGCCGGCCGTCAACGATGTGCCGGTAAACGACAGCGAGATCTGGTGCGCGGTACCGTCGGGCGCGAACGTCACCCACGGATCCGAAGCGCGCGCGTAGTCGCCGCCGTTGGCCGCGGTACCGCCCGTGCAACGCGAGAACGCCGCCATCGCCGGCGCCCACGCCTTGCCCCCATCCACCGACACGCCGGTCATCAGGCCGCGCGCGCCACCGTTCGACCAGCGGTCCTGCTGCCAGACGCCGATCAGGTTGCCGGAATTCCTCGGGTTGACGGCGACCCAGGGCTCGACTTCGGCGTTGACGTAGAGCGTGCCCGACGGCGTGGCCGCGTCGCAGTCCGCGGTGAACGGCGTCGGGCCGGTCGCGAGGTATTGCGGATCGGGCAGCGTGGGCGGGGGCGGCGTCGGGTCGCTGCCGCCGCCTCCTCCTCCGCCGCACGCGGACAGCAGGAGCGACGCGGCGAGAACGAACGTCGGACGGAAGGCGGGCTGGGTCATGGTAAGGCAGGTCGGCGGTGGCGCAGGTCGGCGCAGGTGCGCGCAGGGTAGCATCGGCGGCGAGTTTAGCAGCGTGTGCGTCTGGCGGATAATCGCGGGGTCCGGCGCCGGTTCGGCGTCGTTTCCGGAGTCATCATGCCTTCGCCCTCACCGCTCTCGGGCGTACTCGCGCCCGTCGTCACGCCGTTCGACGCCGACCTTCGTCCCGACGCCGCCCGGCTCGCGCGGCACTGCCGCTGGCTCGTCGACAACGACGTCGGCCTCGCGGTGTTCGGCACCAACTCCGAGGGCAACTCGCTGTCGGTCGGCGAGAAGATCGCGCTGCTCGAATCGCTCTCGGCCTCGGGGTTGCCGCCGTCGCGGATGATGCCGGGCACCGGCGCGTGCGCGCTGCCCGACACCGTCGAACTCACCCGCCGCGCTGTCGCGCTGGGCTGTGCCGGCGCGCTGATGCTGCCGCCGTTCTATTACAAGGGTGTGTCGGACGATGGCCTCTTCGCCAGCTACTCCGAGGTGATCCAGCGCGTCGGCGACGCGCGGCTGCGGATCTTCCTCTACCACATCCCGCAGGTGTCGCAGGTGGCGATCACGCTGCCGCTGATCGAGCGACTGCTCGCCGAATATCCGGGGACGATTGCGGGCGTCAAGGACAGCTCGGGCGACATGGCCAACACGCGCGCGATGCTGGAGCGCTTCGCCCCGCGCGGCTTCCGCGTGTTCGCCGGCAGCGAGACGTTCCTGCTCGCGACGCTGCGCGGCGGCGGCGCCGGTTGCATCAGCGCGACGGCGAACGTGAACCCGGCGGCGATCGCGCGGCTCGCCAAGGCGTGGCAACAGCCTGACGCGGACGCGCAGCAAGCTGCGCTCGACGGCGTGCGCGCGGCATTCCAGAAATTCCCGATGATTCCGGCGCTGAAGTCGGCGATCGCCCAATTCGGCGGCGACGACGGCTGGACGACGGTGCGCCCGCCGCTGGTGAAGTTCACGGCCGAACAGCGCAGCGCGCTGATCGCCGCGCTGGCGCCGGCGGGATTCGCGATGCCGGGGGTCTAAAGTAATTAAAGTAATGGGGTCAGT
The DNA here is from genome assembly GCA_040007035.1 of Betaproteobacteria bacterium. Lineage (GTDB taxonomy): Bacteria > Pseudomonadota > Gammaproteobacteria > Burkholderiales > Casimicrobiaceae > CAIWHR01. Next base: position 16,634 of record JBDTVU010000072.1, read on the forward strand.
GTAAGTTATCCGTTTTGATAACTTACACTGACCCCATTACTTC
>JBDTVU010000073.1:0-16608 GCA_040007035.1 Betaproteobacteria bacterium
CCGCCGATGATGTTGAACAGCGTCGACTTGCCGCAGCCGGACGGCCCGATGATCGACACGAACTCGCCGGCACCGATCGCGAACGACACGTCGTCGACGGCGGTCAGCGTGCCGTCGGTGGTGACAAACCGCTTGGTGATCCGCTCGACGTCGAGCAGCTGCGCATCGCTCGCCGCCGCCGGCGCCGGAGCGGTGCGTGATGTGTCGGCGCTCATCCGGTCAGCCTTCGACGCCGCGGGCCGGCGCTGCCACGGCCGCCATCGCCGGCGTGTAGCCCGGCTCGACGCGGACGTCGATGACGGCGACGCCGCCTTCGCTCACGGCTTTGATCGCCGCCGCAAATGCTGCGCCGAGATCGTCGCGACGCTCGACCGGTCCGAAGCCCGCGGCGCCCTGCGCGCGGGCGATTCCCGCGAGGTCGACGGCGGGTTCGTCGATCCGCTGGCCGATCCACTTGTTCTCGACCGGACGGCCGCGCATTTTCGCCACCCGCTCCTGATGCACTTCGTCATTGTAGAAGGAGCGGTTGTTGGCGACGACGACGAGCAGCGGGATGCGGTAGTGCACCGCCGTCCACAGCGCGGTCGCGCCCATCAGGAAGTCGCCGTCGCCGCACACGGCGATCGGAAGCACGCCGGAGCCGCGCAGCGCGAGCGCCGCGCCGACGGCGATGCCGGGTCCGCCACCGATGCCGCCGCCGCCGTCGGAGCCGAGGTAGTCGAGCGGATGGAGGAACGGCCAGCAGGCGCCGTTCCACGACAGCGGCAGGTGGACGAGCGAGACGCGGCGCGGGCCGACCGCGGCACGCAGCGCGACGGCGAGATCGTCGGTGGCGATGCGACCGTCCGCCAGTGGCGCGGGAACGAACGCGCTCACCGGCGGTGAAGGGCGAGCCGTGGCGCGTTCCGGCCCGAGGGCGGCGAGCAGCGCCGGCACCGCGGCATCGGGCTCGGTAGCGATCATGACGTCGACCGGCGGATGCCCCTGATGGTCCATGCTCCAGCCGTTGTGCACGACGTGGTCGAGCGAGACGTGGACGACCTTTGCCGATGGCTCGCCGCCGCACGCGGTCTTCAGCGTGCCGGCGAGGTCGACCCAGTCGAGCGAGAGGATCGCGTCGGCGTCGGCGATCGCGCGGGCGAGCTCCGCCGTGGTGACGACGGCCGGCACCGCGACGTGCAGCGGATGGTCGGTCGGAAACGCGGCGCCGACCTTGAGATCGGTTGCGACGCTCGCGCCGAGCGCCTCCGCAAGCGCCACCCGCGCCGCCCACGCAGCCTCGTCGCGCGATACGCGGCCGATCAGCAGCAACGGCCGCTTCGCCGCCCGCAATAACGTCGCGGCGGCGCGCACTGCGTCGGCGGCAGGATCGGGCGCCGCCGTCGGCAGGTAGCGCGCTGCATCGACCGGCGGCAGCGGTGCCGCGAGCGGTGCCTCCTGCATCGCGGCATCGAGGTTGACGTACACCGGCCCGCGCGGTGCCGTCTGCGCGTGCCACGCGGCGCGCAGCAGCGACTCGCGCGCTGCGGCGGGCGACGCCGGCTGGTCGTCCCACTTCACGTACGGGCGAACGATCGCACCCTGGTCGCGCGCGGTGTGGATCCAGTCGATCCACGGCCGTCGCTTCGCCGCGTCGACCGGGCCCGTCGCACCGAGGATCACCACCGGCATCCGGTCGCACCACGCGTTGAAGATCGCCATCGTCGCGTGGAACAGGCCGACGTTCGAGTGCACGGCGACCGCGAGCGGACGGCAGGTCACCTTCGCGTATCCGTGCGCGATCGCGACCGCGTGCTCCTCGTGCAGGCAGAGCAGGAGCTGCGGGTCGCGGTTGCCGAGATGGTTGACGAGGCTGTCGTGCAGGCCGCGGAAGCTCGCGCCGGGATTGAGCGCGATGTACGGCAGCCCGAGCGCGCGCAGCGTCTCGGCGACGACGTCGCTGCCGAACCGGGCAGCCGCGGCCGGCGTCCCGGCGGGCCGCTCGAGGGCGTCGTCGCGGCCGGCCACCGGGCTACTGCCGCGGCGGAATCTGGATCAGCTCCGCGAGCTGCTCTTTGGTCAGCGCCGTCGCCGTGTACTTCAGCGTGACGGCGTCCTGGACGATGGTGTCCAGCCCGACGACCTTGTCCGGGTCGATGGCTCCCTTGGGGAAGAAGTCGTCGCGGGTGCGCTTCGCCATCGCCAACGAAATGCCGACGAAATCGGCATAGGTCTTCAGCGCCGTCGGATCGTTGGAATACAGCCAATCGATGGTTTCGCGGTACGCCTTCATGAACCGTTCGAGGACGGGCTTGCGCGTGTTCAGTGTCTGCACGTTGGTGACGAGCAGGCGCACCGTCTGGCCCTTGAACACCGTCGCGTCGTTGCCGCTGGCGATGATCCGGATCTTGCCATCGTCCAGTTGCTGCAGCCCGAACGGCGGCGCCGACCAGCCGATGTCGATCTGGCCCGACATCACCTGCGTAAGCGTCGGCGCGGGTCCGCCGGTCGCCGTCGGCTTCGCCTTGAGGTCGTACTGCTTCATGAACGCGGTGACGATGCCGTCGGTCGACGAGCCCTTGGTCGAGAACGCGATCGTCTTGCCCTCGCTGTCCTTCAGCGACTTGATCGGCGAGGCCGCCGGGACGTACCAGAAGAGGTCGGCCGCGCCGGTGGTCTCGGCGCCGATGATTCGCACCGGCGCGCCCTTCGAGTACGCCGACAGCACGCCCATGATCCCGGTTGCGACGCCAACGTCGACGCTGCCCGAGATCACCGCCTGCTGCGTCTCGCCGCCGCCCTGCGTGTACAGGATCTCGAGGACGATGCCGTGCTTCTTGAAGATGCCGGCGCGCTGGCCGACCTCACCGACCGACGTGTCCCAGTTGCCGCGCTGGCCGGTGGCGACTTTCAGCGTGTCCTGCGCGGCGGCCGGCAGCGCGGCGACGCCGATGACCAGCGCCGCGATTGCGTTTCTCCAGAAACCGATCCTGTCCATTCGAATCTCCTCGTGTGCCGCCGCTTTCGGGGAAGCGGTCGGCGATTGAAGTCGGCGATCGTGTGGCGCCGTTGCCGGGCTGCGAGCGGTGAAGTGTGGCGCGCGCGTGCGGGTGCGTCAATCGGCGGACGCGGATTGCGTCGCGGGTGCCGGCCGTCGCAGCGCGAGCTCCTCGGCGGCCACGCCCAGCGTCGACCAGTCGGCGGTCTTCGGCACGATCCCCTCGAACGAGGCGAGCCGCACGTGCGCAATCGGATGCGGTGGCGCGCCGATCGCAGGCCCGCCGGCGGCCACCGCCTGCGCGGCCTCGACCATCAGCCGGCGGAATTCGACGATGGCGACGTCGCTGGCGCCGAGCCGCTCGCGCGAGCGATCGGCAATCGGGCCCATCGTCTCCCACATCGCGATGTCCTGGTTGGGGATGCCCTTGATGCCTGTGAAATTGCCGACCTTCATCGCGGTGCGGTCCTGCAGGTAATTGTTGGCACGGGTCCGGATGCGGCGGAAGTTCGCGTCGAGGTCGACGCCGACCTGCGCGCCGCAGAACTTGCGCCATGCTTCCTGGTCGATCCCCTCGCCGGTGCTCCACGCGACGAAGTAGAACATCGTGTGCGTGTCGTCGAGCGGAACGTTCATGATCGACAGGTTGTAGCGGTCGTTCGGGGGGATCAGCGTGGTGAACGGCGCGACGAACAGCGTGGTGCGGACGTAATCGTGCGTCGCGGCGTCCTTGATCGGGCGCCGCAGCGCGGCGTAGCGGAAGCCGAACGCAGTGCGCTGCAGCAGGATCCGCGGCGCCTTGTCGGTCGATGGCCGCAGCCACTCGCGCGCGGTGGCGGCAGCGCGATCGACGCGGGCGGGAATCATGTCGGTCGAATGCAGCGTCGAGCTGTGCGCCGAGTCGATCGCGCCTTCGAGCACCTGCGCCCAGTTGCAGTCGATGGCGATCTTGACGACGCTGGTCCGCACGTCGGGGGAGGGCGCCCACGCCGGCGGCGCGAAGTCCGGCGCGCGATCCGCGGCACCGAGCCACACCCAGACGAAGCCGCCAGCCTCGCGACACGGATACGTCCGGTGCTTGACCTTCTGCGCCAGTGCGCTTTCGCGCGGCTCCGACGGCATGTCGACGACGTTGCCTTCGACGTCGATCTTCCAGCCGTGATAGAGGCAGCGCAGCCCGCATTCCTCGTTGCGACCGAGCGCGAGCGACGCCCGGCGGTGCGGGCAGTGCTCGTCCATCACGCCCAGCCGCCCGTCGCTGTCGCGGAAGGCGACGAGGTCCTCGCCCAGCAGCCGGATGCGAACGGGCGCGCCGTCCGGCTCGGCGACTTCCTCGGACAGGCAGCCGGGCAGCCAGTGGCCGCACATCAGCCGGCCCATTGGCGCGTCGCCCTGCACCCGGCACAAAAGGTCGTTTTCCTGGGGCGTCAGCATGGCTCCTCCGGCGGCGCGCCGCGGGGCCCGGGTTGCCGCCGGCCGGGGGCGCGCATAATATTAGATATCTAAGTAACGATACGCATTTCGATGACCGCTGTCGAGCCTCGACTGCCGCAATCGCCGGACCCACCGCCCTTCGGCCGGGGCTGGTGTCGGCCGTCGATGGCCGCGTGGCGCAGGGGCAGGCCATGACCGCGGCGCCGCCCGCCGCGCGGATGACGCTGGTCGTCGCTGCGAGAGCCGAGATCGCTGCCGGCATCCATCGGTTCGACCTCCGCGCGCCGGATGGCGCCGAGCTGCCACCGTTCACACCCGGCGCCCATCTCGAGGTCGAAGTGCCCAACGGCCTCGTCCGCAAGTATTCGCTGTGCAGCCACCCGGACGAGCGCGACCGCTACCAGATCGCGGTGAAGTGCGAGGAGGCCGGTCGCGGGGGGTCGGCGAGCCTCGTCGACGACGCGGCCGTCGGCGCGCGATTGGCGTGCTCGCCGCCGCGCAACGACTTCCCGCTCGCCGAGCGGGCGCAGAGCGTCCTGTTCATCGCCGGCGGCATCGGCATCACGCCGATCGTGTCGATGGTGCGCCACCTTGCGTCGACGGGCCGGGCGCGCTTCAAGCTTATCTATTGCACGCGCAGTCCCGAGGCCACGGCGTTTCGCGACGAATTGGCCGCGCCGGAATTCCACGGCCGCGTCGTCTTCCACCACGATGCCGGCGACCCGGCCCGCGCGCTCGACCTGTGGCCGCTGCTGGAGCGGCCCACCGGCGCGCACGTCTACTGCTGCGGGCCGCGACCGATGATGGAAGCCGTCCGCGACATGACCGGCCACTGGTCGTCGTCGACCGTCCACTTCGAGAGCTTCAGCGACGCCGCGGCGACGCGCACCGCCGACGACCGGCCGTTCCAAGTGAAGCTCGCGCGCTCCGGCGCGGTGATCGAGGTGCCGGCTGACCGCTCGATCCTCGACGCGCTGCGCGGCGCGGGCCACGACGTGCCGAGCTCCTGCGAAAGCGGCACCTGCGGCACCTGCCGCACGCGGCTCCTCGGCGGCGAGGCGGACCACCGCGACCTCGTGCTGACCGACGCGGAGCGCGCCGACCACGTGATGGTCTGCGTGTCGCGCGCTCGGTCCGACGAACTGGTGCTCGACCGATGAGTGCACGCACGCTGAGGCTGGGCGTGGCCGGGCTCGGTCGCGCGTTCACGCTGATGTTGCCCACGCTCGTCGCCGATCCGCGGATCGCGCTGGTGGCGGCAGCCGATCCGCGGCCCGAGGCGCGCGCGCGCTTTGCGGCGGAGTTCGGCGCGCGCACGCATCCGACGGTCGAGGCGCTCTGCGGCGACCCGGACGTGGATGCGGTCTACGTGGCAACGCCGCACCAGCATCATGCGGCGCACGTGCTGCTGGCGGCGGCGCACGGCAAGCACGCGCTGGTCGAGAAGCCGATGGCGATCGCGCTCAACGATTGCGCACGGATGATCGACGCGGTCGAGCGCGCCGGCGTGCGTCTGATCGTCGGCCACAGCCACAGCTTCGATCGGCCGATCCGACGGACGCGCGAGATCGTCGAGAGCGGCGCCGTCGGCTCGGTGAAGATGATCAATGCGCAGTACTACACCGATTTCCTCTACCGTCCGCGGCGGCCGGAGGAGCTCGACACCGCGCAGGGCGGCGGCGCAATCTTCAACCAGGCGGCGCATCAGGTCGACGTCGTCCGTCTGCTCGGCGGCGGCCGCGTGACCAGCGTGCGCGCGCTGACCGGCGCCTGGGATCCCGCCCGGTCCACCGAGGGCGCCTATGCGGCGCTGCTGACGTTCGCCGACGGCGCGTTCGCGACGCTGACCTACAGCGGCTACGCCCATTTCGACGGCGACGAATTCTGCGGCGGGATCGGCGAGATAGGCGCCGTGAAGGACGCGAGCCGCTACGGCGCAGCGCGGCGGAATCTCGCACAAGCGGCGACGCCGGCTGGCGAACTCGCGCTCAAGAATGCGCGGAGCTACGGCGGATCCGCGGCGGCAACGGCCGGAGAGGGTGGCGATGCGCCGTGGCATCAGCACTTCGGGCTGGTGCTGGTGTCGTGCGAGCGCGCCGACCTGCGGCCGCTGCCGACGGGCGTGATGGTCTACGGCGACGTCGAGGCGCGGCTGGAACCGCTGCCCAAGCCGGCGATTCCGCGGGTCGAGGTCATCGACGAGTTGTACGACGCGATCGTCCACGGCAAGGCGCCACTGCACGACGGGTGCTGGGCGATGGCGACCACGGAAGTCTGCCTGGCGATGCTGGCGTCCGCGCGAGACGGGCGCGACGTCGCGCTGAATCATCAGGTCGGCGTGCCGACCCTCTGACGCCGGGACCGGTTCGATGCCTGCATCCGCCAAAGCCGCTGCCGCGACGAAGCGTCCGCAATCCGCGCCGCCGACTCGATCGCGCGCGCTACGAGGCACCGCGAGCGAGGGCGACACGCAGCGAACGCTGCGCCGCTGGCGCGACGTCGTCCCCAACGACCGGCTCGCACACCTGGTCAAGGACGCGATGCGCGCGTTCGACCGCGCATTGCAGATGCGGCTCGCCGAGCATGCGGTGTCGATCGGCCACTGGCCGTTCCTGCGCATCCTCTGGGAGTCCGACGGCCTGACGCAGCGCGAGCTGTCGCATGAGGCCGGCGTGATGGAGCCGACGACGTTCGCCGCGCTGAAGGCGATGGAGCAGCGCGGCTACGTCGTGCGCCGGAAAATTGCCGACGACCGGCGCAAGGTGCACATCTTCCTCACCGCCGCCGGACGCGCGCTGGAGCGCCGGCTGGTTCCGCTGGCCGTCGACGTCAACCGCATCGCCGTGCGCGGGATGTCCGCCGCGGACGTCGCCGGTACGCGGCGTATGCTGCTCGCCGTGCTCGAAAATCTCGCCCGCGACGAGCATAACGATGACGGCAACGGCCGGCGGATGCCGTCGACTCGCGAGCGCGGACGGCTCGCGAACCCGGCCGGCAACGGCGATGGCAGCGGGACGGGTCGGGCCGTCGCCGCCCGCGCAACGACAAGGAGACGCACGTGACGAAGCTTCGGCTGACGCTGGCCTGCTGGGAGTACGACCGCACGCGCGCGCTCGCCGATGGCAGCGTGCAGCCGGAGGGGATCGACCTCAATTACCTGAACCTGCACGTCGAGGAGACTTTCTTCCGGATGCTCCGCCACCGCGAGTTCGACGTCACCGAGATGTCGCTGTCGTCGTACGCCGTTGCGGCGGCGCGCGAGGATTCTCCGTTCATCGCGATCCCGGTGTTCCCATCGCGATTCTTCCGCCATTCGTGCATCTTCGTCTCGGCCGCCGGCGGCATCCGCGAGCCGAAAGACCTGATCGGCAAGCGCATCGGCGTGCCCGAGTACCAGATGACGGCGCCGGTGTGGATCCGCGGCGTCCTGCAGGACGAGTACGGCGTCGATCCGGCAAGCGTCGAATACCGGTCCGGCGGCGAGGAAGAGCCCGGGCGCGACGAGAAACTGAAGCTCGACCTGCCATCGAAGTTTCGCGTCCACCCGATCGGCCCGACGCAGACGCTGTCGCAGATGCTCGCCGACGGCGAGATCGACGCGCTGCACGTCGCGCGCATCCCGTCGACGTTCCACACCCGCCCGGACGCGGTCCGGCGGCTGTTCCCCGATTACGTCGCCGTCGAGCGCGACTACTACCGTCGGACGAAGATCTTCCCGATCATGCACACCGTCGTGCTGCGCCGCGACGTCTACAACGCGAATCGATGGATCGCCCGCTCGCTGCTGAAGGCGTTCGAGGAGGCCAAGCGCCGCGTGGTCGAGAACCTCTACACGACGTCGGCGCTGACGACGATGCTGCCGTGGCAGGTCGCCCACGTGGAAGACGTGCGGCGGGAGATGGGTGAGGACTGGTGGCCGTACGGCTTCGACGCCAACCGCACGGTGCTCGACACGTTCCTCCGCTACCACCACGAGCAGGGGCTGTCGCGGCGGCGACTCTCGCCGGAGGAGCTTTTCGCACCGGAGACGCTCGAGGCGTTCAGGATCTGACATGCCGACGCCGGCCAATCCCGGAGCGCGCCTGGTCGCGCCGGTCCATCCGTTCGATACTGCGGCGCTTGCCGCGTGGATGCGCGCGCACGTCGCCGACGTTCCGGGCGAGCTCGTCGTCGAGCAGTATCAGGGCGGGCAATCGAATCCGACGTACCGGATCACCGCCGGCGCCGACCGCTACGTCCTGCGGCGGAAGCCACCGGGCAAGCTGCTGCCGTTCGCGCACGCGGTGGATCGCGAATACCGCGTGATGTCGGCGCTGGCCGGCACCGACGTTCCGGTTGCGCGGATGCACGCGCTGTGCGAGGACGAGTCGGTGATCGGCACCGCGTTCTACGTGATGGAGTACGTCGAGGGTCGCATTCTGTGGGATCCGACGCTGCCGGGTATGACGCCCGGGCAGCGCGCGGCGCATTACGACGAACTAAACCGCGTCATCGCCGCGCTGCACCGCGTCGATTACGCCGCCGTCGGGCTCGGCGAGTTCGGCAGGACCGGCGCCTACATCGCCCGCCAGGTCGCGCGCTGGTCGAAGCAGTACGAAGCCGCCGGCGCCGAGCGGATTTCGGCGATGGACCGGCTGATCGAATGGCTGCCGCAGCACATTCCCGACGCCGACGAAACCGCGATCGTCCACGGCGACTACCGGCTCGACAACGTGATCTTCCATCCGACGGAGCCGCGGGTGCTGGCCGTACTCGACTGGGAGCTGTCGACGCTCGGCCATCCGCTGTCGGACTTTGCGTATCAGGCGATGGCGTGGCGGCTGTCGTCGGAGCAGTTCCGCGGTCTGAAGGGCTTCGACCTCGCGGCGCTGGGCATTCCGTCCGAGGACGAGTACGTCGCTGCGTACTGCCGGCGCACCGGACGCGCGGCAATCGGCGACTGGGAGTTCTACCTGATTTTCAATATGTTCCGGATCGCGGCGATCCTGCATGGCGTGCTTTCCCGCGCGCTGCAGGGCAACGCGGCCAGCGCCGACGCCGTCGCGACCGGCAGCCGCGCGCGGCTCGTCGCCGACGTCGCGTGGAGCATGGCGCAACGAATCTAGACGCTGAGGAGTAGACGTGGACTTCAACTATTCGAACAAGGTCGTCGACCTGCAGGCGCGGGTGACGCGGTTCATGACCGACCATGTGTATCCGGCGGAGCCCGCTTTTGCCGCGGAGGTCGAGGCGAACCGCAAGCGCGGCAACGCGTGGGTCGCGACGAGCGTCATGGAAGGACTGAAGGCAAAGGCGTGCGCCGCCGGCCTGTGGAACCTGTTCCTGCCGGAGTCCGAGCACGGCGCCGGCCTTACCAACCTCGAATACGCGCCGTTGTGCGAGATCATGGGCCGCTCGTGGATCGCGCCGGAGTCGTTCAACTGCAACGCGCCGGACACCGGCAACATGGAAGTGCTGGTGCGCTACGGCAGCGCGGAACAGAAGAAGCAATGGCTGGTGCCGCTCCTCGCCGGCGAGATCCGCTCAGCGTTCGCGATGACCGAGCCGGACGTCGCGTCCTCCGATGCGACGAACATCGAGGCGTCGATCGTCCGCGACGGCGACCATTACGTCGTCAACGGCCGCAAGTGGTGGACGACCGGCGGCCCGGATCCGCGCTGCAAAATTCTGATCTTCATGGGCAAGACCGATCCGGCCGACCCGGACCGCCATCGCCAGCAGTCGATGATTTTGGTGCCGGTCGACACGCCGGGCGTGAAGCTCGTCCGCCACCTGCCGGTGTTCGGGTACGACGATGCGCCGCACGGACACGGCGAGTTCGACTTCGACAACGTCCGCGTGCCGGTAACCAACATGTTGCTCGGCGAAGGCCGCGGCTTCGAGATCGCGCAGGGGCGGCTCGGTCCCGGCCGCATCCATCACTGCATGCGGCTGATCGGTCAGGCCGAGCGCTCGCTCGAGGCGATGTGCCGGCGCGCGGCGAGCCGCGTAACGTTCGGCCGTCCCGTCGCAGACCGCACGGTGACGCAGGAACGGATCGCGGACGCGCGGATCCAGATCGATCAGGCGCGGCTGCTCGTGCTGCACGCGGCGTGGAAGATGGACGTCGCCGGCAACAAGGCGGCGAAAAAGGAAATCGCGATGATCAAGGTCGCCGCGCCCAACATGGCCTGCCAGGTGATCGACTGGGCGATGCAGGCGCACGGGGCTGCCGGCGTCTGCGACGACTTCCAGCTCGCGTTCTTCTATGCGCAGGCGCGCACCCTGCGTTTCGCCGACGGACCCGACGAGGTCCATCGCAACCAGATCGCGCGGCTGGAGCTGGCGCCGTATCGGCCGGCGCGCGGCTGAGCTTGCCGGTTCATTGATCGGGCATCGACGCGACCCGAGAACGGCCCGGCAGGCGAATGAGCAGAAAACGTGAAACGAAGCGCGGCGCAGCGGCGAGGGCGGATGTTGCCTCTGTGCCCGACCACGGCCGCGCCATCCCCCTTGGCGAAGCCGCGCCCGTCGTCGCGCGCGTGGCTTGCGGGTGTGGCCGTCGTCGTGCTGGCGACCATCGTCGCGGCCGTGCTCTGGCTGGGCGTCGGTCAACAGGCACCGAAGACTACGGACGCGCCCGGCGCGGTCGAAACGTCCCCGCCGCCTGCAACAAGAGAGTACGTCGATGCGGCGGGCTGCGCCCGGTGCCATGCCCGTGAAGCCGCGGCGTGGCGCGGCTCAGATCCCCGAGAACCCCGACTACGCGCAGCTCGCCGCGCGGATCGAAGCGGCGTCGGCCCGGTAGTCACGCCGGTGGCCGTAGTTGCTGGCACCGATGGCCGTTATCAGATCTCGTCGCCGCCGGACGATCTTGCCGGGCCCCGCTTCTCGAGCTGCTTGATCGATTTCGCCATCTCGTTCAGCCGCTTGAACTGCACCATGTTCCGCAGCCACGTGTGATACGGCACCACGGGCGTTCCTGACGCATAGACGCCGCTCTCGTCGATGTCGGACGGCACGCCGCTCCCGGCCAGCAGGGTGACCCGATCCGTCATTTTGGTATGGCCGGCGATCAATACGCCGCCGCCGATGAGGCATTGGGCGCCGATTTCCGCGGAACCGGCGACACCGGTACACGCGGCGATCGCCGTATTTCGCCCGACCCGCACGCCGTGCGCGATCTGGATCAGGTTGTCGAAACGCGCGCCCGATGCAATGACCGTGTCCTCCAGCCCGCCGCGGTCGATGGTCGTATTGGCGCCGATCTCGACGTCGTCCCCGATGACGACGCGCCCGATCTGCGGCACGCGCTCCCAGTGATCTCCCGCCCAGGCGTTGCCGAAGCCGTCGGATCCGATGATGGCACCGGAATGGATGCGGCAATGATCGCCGACGACGCAATCCGGGTAGATCACGACGTGCGGCATTAGCACCGTCGCCGCGCCGATGGTCGAATTCTCGCCGACGAAGACGCCCGCCTTGAGCTGCGCGTTCGGCCCGATCGTGACCCCATCCTCGATCACCACGTTGGGGCCGACTTCGACGCCCGATCCGAGCGTGGCCGTTTCGGCAATCGACGCCGACGGGTGAATGCCGGCCCGGGCTTCCGGCCGCGGATGGAATTGCTGTGCAATGCGCGCGAACAGCAGCCCGGGGTCGGGGCAGATCAGATAGGACAGCCTTTCCGGCAATCCGGTCGAACTGCGAACCACGACGGCCGTCGCCTCCGTGTGGTTCAACTCAGCCGCCATCTTGGTGCTGTTCAGGAAAGTGATCTGGCCGGATTTCGCCGACTTGAGCGCAGCGACGCCATGGATCGGCACGTCCGCACCGACCAGCTCCACCGAATGAAGGTGCGCCAGTTCCGAAAGCATTCGCGGATTGCGTTCCGGCATCATTTGTTCACCAATTCCTTTGGCAGCGAAGTGCCGGGATTTCCTCGGCCCTAACGAACCCAGGTGCACCGCGTTTCATCGACATCGGGTCAAGACGGAAAATGATGCCGGAAGTGGCGATCGGGAACAAGGTAGCAGTTCATGCGCGGGTTCAGGCACGAGGTCGCACGGCGTGTGGCAGAACGGCGCATCGCCGCGGCAGGCCTGGACGGAGCTCTCGACGTCTGGCCCGGGATCATCTTCGTGCCGGGGTGGCTGCTGTTTGCGCTGTTGACACCGCTCTGGACAGACTCGCCGGTTGTGCGCACCCGGGAGCCCGAAACGGGCTGGAAATCCATCGGCGGCTACAAGCTGGTGTACTCCAATGCGAGCGACGATTCGCTCTGGGTCTACATAGAACCGCAGACCGTGCGTGACTACTGGTCAGGACTCTACACGCCCAACCTGGGCCATTCGTGGGGACGCGCGGTGATGACGACGTTCGCCGTGCTGATCATCGCCATGCTCGCACTTCTCGTCGCCGCATCGCGACCGCACGGGCTGCTGCCCTGATGCCGGTCATTTCCGGGTCCGATCCCGGTCGCCTTCTCAGGAGGTTCGACAACGACATCAGCAGGACGGCGAGTGCGCCCACCACGGCGACGCAGCCGGTAATGCTGGCAGCGCGCCGAATGTGGCGCACAGGCCAAAGCCAAGAGCAGACGCTGCGAAAGCGGCGTTTGAAACACCTGGGACCGCAGGCGGCGCAAGGGCGTGGCCCTCGAATCCGGCGTCCTGCACGTCAGCTCACCGGCTGGGCTGCGGATAACCTCCGGGTTGCCCTCCCGGATATCCGCCCGGCTGGCCGCCGGGATAGCCGCCGGGCTTACCGCCGGGCTGCCCTCCGGGATAGCCGCCCGGCGCTCCGCCCTGATTGCCCGGAGGTTGCTGCGCTGCCATCCGCGCATTCGCGAACGGCAACCCGGCGCGCTCCCAGGCCTCGATGCCGCCGCGATACCAGAGCACGTTCTTGTAGCCCAGGTTGATCGCCCGCAGCGCGGCGTTGTACGACATCCAGCATTGCGGTCCCTGGCAATACAGTACGATGGGCATCTCCTTGCTGCCGTGGGTCGCCTGCTGCAGGTACTGACCGAACTGCTGCTGCGTCTGGTCGTCAAACCCGCCCGGCTGCGACGCGGGTACTGCCGACTGCGCATCGGGAAGTTGCTGCGACGAACCGAGGATGTCGAGCACGAGCGGCTTGATTTTCTGGTTCTGCAAGAGCGCGACGAGGCCTTTGGTGGTGATCACCTGCCCGCCGGGAATCTGATTCGGCGTCGGGCCATGCATGGCTCCGGTGTGGAGCGTCCTGGTGGGCGCCACGCCCACGTCCTGTCGTTCCCATGCCATTAGCTGGTCGAGGCTTTGCGGCGCCTGCTGCCCCCCGGCGTACCCGGGTTGCGCTGGCGCGTAACCTCCCTGCTGTGGCGGATAGCTGGGCTGCTGTGAAGGATAGCCCTGCGGCGGATAGCCGGAGGGCGGGGGAGGATAGCCCTGCGGCTGCTGCTGAGGCGGGTAGTTTTGCGGCGGTGGATAGTTCTGCGCATTCGTGCCGGAAGAAAACACGCCGGCGACGAGGACGCACGCCAGTGCGGCGCGGCATTGCGATGCGGATCCTGAACGGCGATGCATGGTCATATCGTTTCCCCTTGTGGCATGAGCAACTGCGGACGCCGTCATTCCGCCACGAACAGTTTATCCGGCAACTGCATCGGATCGGCCCGGCGCGCACGGCCGGCGGCGACGAAGCGCCAACCGAGCGGCATCAAGACGACCACCAGACCGAGGTACAGCGCCGCCGACAGCGGGAAATCGCCCGTCACCGCCACCAGCGCGCCTGCAACCAGCACCATCGCCGACGCAATCAGCACCACGAGCCAGAACGCCCATAGCGCGGTGGGGGGGCCGACCACGATCTCGACCGCGGGATCGGTGGTGGCCACCTGCCGCACCGGCGCCTCCACCAATCGGCGATACGTTTCGCCGCGATCCTCGATGACGCCGAACCGCACGTAGCTGTTGCTCTCAAGCACAAGCTTGCGTCCCGACCTGAGCGACAGCAGCGTGCGCCGTAGCGACGGTCCCATGCCCGAAGGAACGGCATAGATGCGGATTCGCCTGATTGCGGACAGCGGCGTGCGTCGCTCCGTCGCGCCGTCCGAACCGACGATGGCGTCGCGCAGGAGTACGTAGCGCTGTTCGCGGCTCGCGACGTTGGGCTTGAACGCGTGCGCCACTTCAGCGGCCGCCCGGCCGGGTGTTGAGGGCGGCACCGGAGGCGTGGCTGCTGCCGCTGCGCCCGACGATCCGCGTGCGCTCATCGGTAGGGCCCTCCACCTGCAGATGGGAGCAGTTACCTTACGCCGAAACTGGGGTGCGGAAAAGAGGGCAGCGACTCGCCGTCCGCCATCGCGCACCTCACGGCGGCTCGCCCGGTTCTTGATGCTGCACACCGAGTGAACAGAAATCATCGTTTTGCCGAGGCGGGCATTCGTTACCAAGCGAGCGCTAAGGCGCTCGCCGAGTACGTATTGCCACTTGACGTCGCAGTGACGCGCGCCGGCGCAGCGCCAGACGATTAAGCTCACCCTCGAGTTGCGCCTTGCTCACCTGAGGGGTTAGCATTTCAGTTGGGCTTGGTGAGCAGGGCGTACCGCTCCCATCGCTGCTGGCGTGTAACCACTCTCAGGAGGAACAGTATGATTTCAAAACGCTGGACACTTCTCGCCGCAGCAGTCGTGACGCTCACCGGAGGAATGGCGCAGGCACAAAACTGTTTGGGTCGCCCCGACTTCGACGCCTGCATGGCCGCAGGGTTGGGAGCCATGCAGAGTCGTAACGCGGCGGCGCAGCAGCAGATTTGGCAGAGCTATCTCCGCGAGTACGGCCCCTGGCTCCAGCAGCAGTACAGTCAGTACCGTGGCCCCATGACCTTTGAGCAGTTCGCGTACTGGAACCTGATGACGGCCAACGGTACGAACATCGCCGGTGCCAGGCAGGCGCAGGAGGACCAGTTCCGGGGTAATCAGGCGGCGAATGCCACCGTCCAGCAGGGCTTCACCGACTACAGGCAAGGTATGTATGCCAACAGTGACCGGACCAGCCGGGCTGCCGAGAACTACGCTCAAGGGGCCATTCGCGGTAACACCGCGCTAGTCGACCCTCGAACTGGACAGATGCAATGGTTGCCCTATGCCCAGCCGTACAACCAGCCCTTTACTTCCGGAGGGCAGACGTACGTGCAGAACGAGAACGGCTACTTTGTGTGGAACGGTGGCAGCTGGACACTATTGCAGCCGCGACGCTAGCTCCAGAGCAACGATTGAACCGTGAAGGGATAAAGCGCCAGGGTGCCGCGGGCCGGCACTGGCTCGACCAGTTACAGGCGACGGCTACCGGTCTGTTTGGGGCCAAGGCTGCGCCACCGCGCCCTGGTCTATAGATCGGCAGGACATGAAAACCTGCCCGCCTGACGCCGCGGTTCGACATGTCTATCATCTCAGCCCGATCCGGCTGCTGCCCCTCCCGCTTGTTTGGGGTTTGGCTATGGCGCTTCTTATCATCCCGTTCTGGGCCCCCCCCTCCACGCCGGAGGAGAACCAGGCGGTGCTGATTGCCGCTGGCGTTGTGACGCTCATTATGCTGCCGTTCTTTGGAATCATCTGGCAATCGCGTCTCGTGCTCACGCCAGAGGGCATCGAGCACCATCAGTTCGGCTACACCGTGCGCAGTTCCTGGGCCAATCTCGAATCGCTTTCACTGTCCCCCGGCGCAGAGGCCCTTTATCTTCGGGAACCCGGCACCACGAGCCGACTCCTTCGGATTTCCGTAAGGCTTCTGAAGCTGAGCGGCCTAGCAGCCGGACTAGTTGGAGATCCAACATCGATTGCGGAAGGCCGAATGATCTTTCTCGGACCTTTCATGGCCCAGTGGAAACGTGGAGCACTGCGTGACGATGTGCTTCGTTGGGCTCCGGACCTCTTCGATACCAATCGCCGGTAATGCACGGCATGGAACTTTCCGCCGCCGTCGGATAGGGAGTAATGGCAGGGCCCGGTGAAGCCATATCGAGTACCAGAAGCCGTACGACCGCTCTGCCATGATCCAGGCGATGAAATTGTCCGGCCGTCCTGAACTTAGCAAGACCTCGGATTGCGGCTATATGGTCGAGTATTACGGCGCTCCGGCACTGGTGTTTGGAGGCGGGGGTCGGAATCGAACCGGCGTGGACGGCTTTGCAGGCCGCTGCATGACCACTCTGCCACCCCGCCAGGAGCGGCG
>JBDTVU010000074.1:0-16467 GCA_040007035.1 Betaproteobacteria bacterium
AGCTCCTCGCGCGGCCAGCGCATCGCGTAATGGAGGCCCAGCGACTCGACGGTGCGGTCGGCGAGGTGCCGCCGGTTGGCGTGCAGCGGCGCGAAGCGGCGGATGTCGACGTCCCACAGGTCGAGCGGCGCGTCGCCGCCGACGATCCACTCGGCGACGAGCTTGCCGGCACCGCCCGAGTTCGCGATCCCCGCCGAGTTGAAGCCGGCACAGACGAAGTAGCCGGCGAGTTCCGGCGCCTCGCCGAGGATGAAGTTGCCGTCGCCGGTGAAGCTCTCGGGGCCGTTCAGCAGCAGTTTCACCTCGGCCGTTTCGAGGCAGGGCGTACGGTGGATCGCGTTCTTCATCAGGATCTCGAAGTGATCCCAATCCTCGGGCAGGAGCTGGAACTCGAACCCGTCCGGGATCGGGTCGACGGTCCACGGCTTTGCCTCGGGCTCGAAGCCGCCCATGACGAGGCCGCCGACCTCCTCCTTGTAGTAGAGAAAGCCGTCGGGGTCGCGGATCACCGGCATGTCGGGCGTGACGCCGGGGATTGCCTTGGTGACGAGGTAGAAATGCTCGGCCGGATACAGCGGCACGTTGACGCCAGAGAGGCGTCCGAACTCGCGCGCCCACTGGCCGCCGCAGTTGACGACCGTTTCGCAGCCGATCGTACCTTCGTCGTCGCCCGTCTTCCAGCGGATGCCGGTCACGCGCCCGTTCGCCGTCGTCACGCCGGTGACCTTGACGCCCTCGGCGATTCGCGCGCCGCCCATCCGCGCGCCTTTCGCCAGCGACTGCGTGAGGTCGGTCGGATTGGCCTTGCCGTCACCGGGAATCCAGACGGCGCCGGCAAGGTCGTCGGTGCGCAGGATCGGCGCGTACTTCGGCACGTCCTGCGGCGCGATGAACTCGAACTCGATGCCGAAGCTCTTTGCCCGCGCCATCTGCCGATTCATCAGCGTCAGTCGGTCCTTCGTCTTCGCCACGTTGAGGCTGCCGCACTGCTTCCAGCCCGTGGAGAGCCCGGTTTCCTTCTCCAGCGACGAGTACAGCTCGATCCCGTAGCGGCTCATCCGCGTCGCGTTGCGCGTGGCCCGCGTCTGGCCGACGAGCCCCGCGGCGTGCCACGTGGTGCCGCAGGTGAGCCTGCCCTGTTCGAGCAGCACGACGTCGCGGACGCCGAGCTTGGTCAGGTGATAGGCGGTCGAGGCGCCGGCGATGCCGCCGCCGACGACGACGACGCGGGCGTGGGAGGGGAGGGGAGTCATCGTGGGCCGGCGAGCGGGAAAGGCGGAAGGGAACGGTCCGACAACGCGGTTGCGAGCGGGTGCGGCGTTAGAGCTTCAACGCCGCCACGCCCAGCACTACGCTTGCCGCACCGGCAAGGCGACGCAGGCCGAGGCCTTCCTTCAGCCAGAACGCGCCGATCAGCGCAGCGAACAGCACCGATGTTTCGCGCAGCGCGGCGATGGCGGCGACGGGCGCCTTCGTCATCGCCCACAGCACGATGCCGTACGCGGCGAGGCTCGCCGCACCGCCACCGAGCCCGCGCGCCCAGTCGCGGCGGATGTAGGCGACCATTGTCGGGCCGTGCCGCGCCCGGACCCAGGCGAGAAACGGAATCGCCTCGAGGAAGATCAGCCACGACACGTACGCCACGGGGTTGTTCGACGCCCGCGCTCCCGCGCCATCGACCAGCGTGTAGGCGGCGATGATCGCGGCGTTGGCAAACGCCCAGCCGGCCGCCGCCGGCGGGTGGCGGCCGCGACGGGCGAAGGCGATGAAGACGATCCCGGCCGAGATCAACGCGATGCCGAGCGCGATCTGCGGGGTCGGCCACTCGCGCAGGAACACGATGCCGAGGAGCGTGACGATCAGCGGCGCCGTCCCCCGCATCAGCGGATAGGCGAACGACAGGTCGCCGGTGCGGTAGGCCTGCGCCAGCGTCACGTAGTAGCCCCAGTGGATGATCGCCGACATGGCGGCGAACTTCCACGCGGCAGGATCGGGGACGCCGACGAACGGGATGACGACGAGCCCGCAGACGGCGGAGCCGGCGACGATCGTTGCCATGTCGAGCATCGGGTCGCCGCCCGGCGCCGCCTTGAGCAGCGCGTTCCAGCCCGCGTGCAGCAATCCCGCGGCGAGCACCGCGAGCGTGATGCCGAGCGACAGTTCGGGCGCGGGCATGCCGGCGCGCGGACGTCAGGCGCCGGTCGGCTTGCGCTTCTGCCAGCCGTCGCCGTTCTTCGCGCCCTCGCCGCCGTTGCCGCCGGCCGGCCGCGCGCGCTGGGCGGGACGCTCGGGCTCGGGTGCCTTCAGCCGCGTCTTCGCCAGCACCCCGGCTTTCTCGAGGATCGGGTAGGCGATCGAGCAGATGTGGGAGTTGATCCGCTTGAGGTCCGAGATGAGATCGAGGTGCAGCGACGACGTCTCGATGCTCTCGACGGTCTGGCCCGACAGCCGGGCGAGGTGCGAATCGGCGTATGCCCGCTCGAGGTCGCGGAACAGCACCTTCTGCGCCAGCAGCTCCTGCGCGCTTTTCAGGTCGCCGTTGAGGAACACCGACAGCCCGAGCAGGAGGTTGGCGATCAGCCGCGCGTGCAGGTCGCAGATCTCGGCCATCCCGGCCTCGGAGAAGTTGCGGCCCTTGTCGATCTTCTTGTCCTCGACGTCGGTGATGATCCGCTCGACGATGTCGCCGACCTGCTCCATGTTGATCGTGAACGACACGATGTCCGCCCAGCGCCGGCCCTCGTCCTCTTCGAGCGCCTCGCGCGAGATCTGCGTCAGGTACAGCTTGACCGCGGTGTACAGCTCGTCGACGACGTCGTCCATCTTGCGCAGCCGCTCGGCCAGCGCGCGGTCGTTCGTCTTCAGCACCGTCAGCATGCCGTTCAGCATCTCCTCGATCACGTCGCCGATGCGCAGCGCCTCGCGCGCGGCGAAGGCGATCGCGAGCGTCGGTGTGGTCAGCGCCGACGGATCGAGGTGGCGCGGCTTTGCGGGATCGTCCGACGCCGGCCGCGTCGGCAGCAGCCGCTCGGCGACGCGGGCGATCGGTGCGGTGAAGAACAGGAACGCGAGCGACAGCGTGACGTTGAAGCCGAGATGGAACAGCACGACCTCGCGCGCGGCGTCGAGCCCGACGCCGGTGACCAGCCGATCGAGGACGTCGACCATCGGCACGGCGACCACGCAGCCGATCAGCTTGAACAGGAAGTTGCCGAGCGTGACGCGCCGGGCTTCCGGCGGCGAGCGCATCGTCGACAGCATCCCGAGGAGGCCGCTGCCGAGGTTGGCGCCGAGGACGAGGCCGAGCGCCACCGGCAGCGCGATGACGTTGAGCGACGCCAGCGTCGCGACCAGCAGCACGACGGCAAGGCTGGAGTAGCACAGCACGGTCAGCAGCGCGGCGACCAGCATGTCGAGGAACACGTCGCCGGTCAGCGATGCGAAGATCACCTTGACGCCGGCCGCCTGGACGACGGGCTTGGCGGCGACGCCGATCCACTGCAGCGCGAAGATGATGAGGCCGAGCCCGATCAGGATGCGCCCGAAGCGGCCGACGTTCGACGACTGCAGCGTCAGGAACAGCACGACGCCGACGAAGATCAGCAGCGGCGCAAGCCACGACAGGTCGAACGACAGGATCAGCGTGACCAGCGCCGTGCCGACGTCGGCGCCGAGCATCACCGCCAGCGCGGGCGAGGTGCCGATGATCCCCTGGCCGGCGAACGCGGCGACGATCAGCGCCGTCGCCGTGCTGCTCTGGATCAGACCGGTGACGCCGAGGCCGGCGAAGAACGCGGCGACCGGGTTCTGCACGCTGCGGCGTAGCACTCGCCGCAGGTTGCCGCCGTAGACGCGCAGGATCCCGGTGCGGACGATGTGCGTGCCCCACACGAGCAGCGACACGCCGGCGAGCAGGTTGAGCAGCGTCTGCATCGCCGGTCAGGCCGTTCCGGACTCGACCGCCGACAGCGCGGCGTCGATGATGTCGAAGGCGGCGTCGAGCTCGGCCGGCGCGATGACGAGCGGCGGCGACAGCGTCAGCACATTGCCCTGGCCGATCTTGAACGACAGCCCGTGGGCGAGGCAGTGGTACATCACGCGCTCCGCCTCGTCGCGCGCGGGCGCACCGTCACGGACGAGCTCGATGCCGAGCAGCAGGCCGATGCCGCGGACGTCGCCGACGAGCCGGTGCTTCGCCTTCAGCGCGCGCATCCGGGTCAGCGCCTGCGCTCCCAGCGTGCGCGACCGCAGGAGGAGCTGCTCCTCCTCGATCACGTCGAGTGTCGCCAGCGCCGCCGCACAGCCGACCGAGCTTTTCTCGTGCGTGTAATGTCCGAGCGCACGGTCCGCGGCGACGTCGAGGTTGCGGCGGGCGATCAGCGCGGCCATCGGCATGACGGCGCCACCCAACCCCTTGCCCAGCACCACGATGTCGGGAACGATCCCGTAGGGCTCGAACGCGAACATCGTCCCGGTGCGGCCGAGGCATATCGGAATTTCGTCGAGGATCAGCAGCGTGCCGTGGCGGTCGCAGGCGTCGCGGACGATCCGGTAGTACTCGGGCGGCGGAATCTGGACGTCGGTGCAGCGGACCGTCTCGATGACGACGGCGCCGACGTCCTCCTCCTTGCCCAGCACGTAATCGAGATACTCGGCGCAGCGGGCGTTGCAGGTGCCCGCACAACCGAAGCTGCACCCGGACGGATCGCATGGCGGCGCGTGCTCGGTGCCGGGAAGAAGCGGGCCGATCCCCTTGCGGAACATCGCCTCGCCGCCGATCGAGATCGCGTCGAGCGATGCGCCATGGAACGAGTCCCACAGCGACAGCGTCTTGTGACGGCCGGTCGCGATGCGCGCGAGCTTCAGCGCCAACCCGATCGCCAGCGTGCCGCCGGGCGCGAACAGCACCTTGCCCAGCGGATCGGGCGCGAGTGCCGCAAGCCGTGCGGCAAGCTCGACCGCGGCGCGGTTGGTGTACCGTCGCGGCGAGAACGGCAGCGTGTCGAGCTCGCGCTTGACCGCGGCGATCACCCGAGGATGGCGGTAGCCGACCTGATGGACGTTGTTGCCGTGGAAGTCCATGATCCGCCGGCCTTCGACATCGGTAAGCCAGATGCCTTCGGCGGCTGCGAGCGCGTTGAAGCAGGGCGTGGACAGCGACTGGTGTAGGAACGAATCGGCGTCTGCGTCGAGGAGCGCGCGCGTCGGCGCGTGGACGTGCGCTGCCTCGAACGCGCGCCGCCGCGGCGACAGATTGATGTCGCCCTCGGCGGCGAGATCGGCCGGCGGCCGTGGCGCGTTCATCGCGCTGTGCCCTCCCGCGATGCGCGGATCCGGGCCGCCGTGGCAGGCCGCTGCCGCAGCGTCACCACGGCAGCGAGTACGTCTTGACGTTGGTGAAGCTCTTCATCGCTTCCTGCACGCCTTCCTTGTAGCCGAGGCCCGAGTCCTTGATGCCGCCGAACGGCGTCAGCTCGAGCCGGTAGCCCGGGACCTCACGCACGTTGACGCTGCCGACGACGAGCTCCGACACGAAGCGGGTAATGTAGTCGAGCCGGTTGGTGCAGACCGCCGACGACAGCCCGTAGTCGGTCGAGTTGGCGATCCGGATCGCGTCGTCGATGCCGGAGAAGCGTATCACCGGCGACACCGGCCCGAACGTTTCGTACTTGACCAGCGGCATATCGGGCGTGACGTGGTCGACCAGCGTGGGCGAATAGAGCGCGCCGCGGCGGACGTTGCCGTGCAGCAGCTTCGCGCCGCGGGCGACGGCCTCGTCGACCTTCGCTTCGAACGACTTCGCCGCCGCCTCGTCGATCACCGTGCCCATGTCCACGTCCGGGTCCATCGGGTCGCCGTACGTCCACGCTTTCGTCTTCGCCAGCAGCCGCTCGACGAACGCGTCGGCAACGGCCTCGTGGACCAGCATCCGCTTGATCGCCGTGCAACGCTGGCCCGAGTTCTTGTACGAGCCCGCGGCGGCCAGCGCAGCCGCCTCGTCGAGGTCGGCGTCCTCCATCACGATGATCGGGTCGTTGCCGCCCAACTCCAGCACCTGCCGCTTGTAGACGGCCTTGGCGGCGATGTACTTACCGATGGGGATGCCGCCGGTGAACGTGATCAGGTCGACGTCCGGGTTGGTCAGCATCTCGTCGGCAATCTCGCGCGGATCGCCGGTGACCACCGAAAACATCGGCGGCGGAAGCCCCGCCTCGTACAGCAGATCGGCGAGCAGCAGCGCAGTGAGCGGTGTCTTCTCGGTCGGCTTAAGCACCATCCGGTTGTTGGTCGCGATCGCCGGCGCGACCTTGTGCGCGACCTGGTTCAGCGGATGGTTGAACGGCGTGATCGCCGAAATCGCACCCTGCAGCGGCTCGCGCAGCGTGTAGACCTTGCGCTTCTTCCCGTGCGGCGTGAGATCGCAGGAGAAGACCTGGCCGTCGTCATTGAGCGCTGCGTTGCCGGCGAACACGAACACGTCGCAGGCGCGGCCGACCTCGTACAGCGAATCCTTCTTGCAGATCCCGCATTCGGCGGTGATCAGGTCCGAAATTTCGTCGGCGCGGCTGCGGATGAGTTCCGCCGTGCGGTAGAGGATCCGGTAACGGTCGTGGCGGGTGAGCTGCGGCCGGTACGATTTCGCCGCCGCGAACGCGCGCCGGATCTCGTCGACCGTCGCTTTCGGCACCGTGCCGACGATAGCGCCGGTGTACGGATTGCGGACGTCGATTCCGCGCTCGCCGCCGACCAGCGCGCCGGCAATTCGCATCTTCGCCCGCAGCACATGGCCGTGCCGGACGTCCTTCAGCTCCGCCATCATGTTCATCGCCGGCGCCGTCCCGTCACTGGAGGTGGTTCAACGCGAGGTCGAACGCGTCGAAATTGCGCCAGCGGCGGCCGGCGGGGAGGGCGGCGGCGACGCGATTGGCGATCAGCGGCACCTGCTGCTCGGAGACGCCGCCGTGCGAGCGCAGCGGCGCGTCGAGGCCGGAGAGGTCGTGCCGGTCGCGCGACGTCCCGATCACCGAAAGCCGCTCCGACACGACGACCAGATCGCCGACGCGATCAGGCGGCAGCTCGAAGCGGCGGCACGCGTCGTCGCGCGTCAGCACTTCTTCCATTCCCGGCAGCGCCGCGATGTGCGCGGCGGCATCGGCGGCGTCCACCGGCGCGGACAGGTAGACGGTGGCGAACGAACCGAGCGCGCCGTGGTGGACGACGTAGGGGTCGGTGATCGGCAGGATCACCCGCGTGGTGCCGGCACCGAAGGAGCGGTCGAGCACGTCCTGCAGGTAGATGACGTTCGGCCGGCCGAAGGCGTCGGTCTTGGCGTTCATCCCGTGGTCGGCGGTGACGACGAGCGTGGCGCCCAGCGCGTCGAGCTGCGCCAAATAGCCGTCCATCATCGCGTAGAAGTCGTTCGCCGCGCCCACGCCCGGCGCCGCCTTGTGCTGGATGTAGTCGGTCGTCGACAGATACATCACGTCGGGGTGCGAGCGTTCCATCAGCTTGACGCCGGCGGCGAACACGAACTCGGACAGCGCGGCGCTGTACACCGACGGCACCGGCATCCCCACCAGCGCCGGAACGCCGTCGATGCCGTTGACCGCCTGCGTCGCCTCGGCCGCCTTCTCCGCCGAGAAGCAGACACCGGAGAGCTTGTGCCCGAGCAGCGCGCGCAGCTTGTCCTTGGCGGTGACGACGGCGACCGTTGCGCCGGCGTCGGCCAGCGCGGCGAGGATCGTCGGGGCGCGCAGGTACTTCGGGTCGTTCATCATCACTTCGGCGCCGGCGTCGCGATCCCAGAAGTAGTTGCCGCAGATGCCGTGGACCGATGGCGGCGCGCCGGTGACGATCGACAGGTTGTTCGGGTTGGTGAACGACGGCACCACGCAGTCGGCGGTCAGGCACGTTCCCTTGTCGCGCAGCGACGCCATGTAAGGTGCGCGGCCGGCGGCGATCGCCTGGTTGATGTACTCGGGCTCGCAGCCGTCGACGCAGACGACGACGACGGGTGTGCGTGGCGCGCGGTACGTGCGGCCGTTGACGGAAACAGGGGGGTGAGCGTTCAACGCGGTTTCCTCGCAGCGGGGCGTCCGGGCGCGGCGCGCGCGCCGGCGCGGGTCTTGTGCATCCGCTCGCGGCTCGCCATCACGTGATCGTAGAGTGCGCGGCCGGCCGCGGCGACCTGCCCCGCGGCGATCCGGTCGACGATGTCGCGGTGCTCACCGGTGGAGATCGGCAGCGTCCCGCTGCGGGCGAGCGTCGTGCGGCGGTACAGGTTCAGCTCGTTGACGAGGCGGCGGTAGGTGACGAGGAGCTTGGCGTTGCCGGTCAACTCCACCAGCCGGTCGTGGAACTCGAGGTTGGCCGTGACGTAGGCGTCGACGTCGCCGCGGCCCGCGGCCTTCTCCATCCGCTCGACGTGCGCGCGCAGCTCGCGCACGAGCTCCGGCGTGGCCGACTGCGCCAGCCGGCGGCCGACGAATTCGTCGAGCGCCGCGCGGACCTCGTAGATCTCGTCGGCTTCGTCGACGCTGATCTGGCGCACGAACACGCCGCGATTCTTCTCCAGCCGGACCAGCCCCGACTCCTCGAGCGCGCGGAACGCCTCGCGAACCGGCCCGCGCGACACGCCGAGCAGGTCGGCGACCGCGGCTTCGTTCAGCTTGCTGCCGGCGGGGAGGTCGCCGGCGAGGATCATCCGCTCGAGTTCCTTCTGCACCAGCGTGGGCAGCGAACTCGACTGGACCAGCGCGATCGCGTCGGCGCCGTTGCCGGGGCTCGGCGCGGGCGTGCGCACGCGCGTCGAGGCGGCGGAGCGCGCCGGCGGTCGCGCCGCCGCGCCGCCGCCGTGAGCCGGCGCGGGGTTCTTCAACATGTTGCGTATTGGACGCCGACGGGTGTAGATTGTCAACAATCTGCAATCGGCAGGTCGATCGAAGACGAGGGCGGCGTGCGGCCCGGGCGGATGTCCGGGCGTGCGCCGGCAAGTCATCGCGGCGTCATCCATGGCCGGGCAGAATGCAGCGGGCGGACCTTGTTGCCGGCGGTGGAGGGGCGGCGTAGCATTCCCCGACTCCGCCGGGGACGCGCGCACGGGCCGCCGGCACCGTCGTTCCCCGTCGTGTTTCAACCCGTCACCGCCCGAAGGAGCCTCGCATGAATCGCATTTCCGGCATCTGGTGGAAATTCCTGACCGCGGCGGCTGCCGCGGCCCTGCTGGCCGGCCCTGCCGCTGCGCAGCGCACCGAGCTCCTCGTCTACACGGCGCTCGAGACCGACCAGATCAAGGCCTACGAAGAGGCCTTCAAGAAGGCGAACCCGACGATCGACATCAAGTGGGTCCGCGATTCGACCGGCGTGATCACCGCGAAGCTGCTGGCCGAAAAGGCGAACCCGCAGGCGGATCTCGTCGTCGGCACGTCGGCGTCGAGCCTTGCCGTGTTCGCGAACGAGGGGATGCTGCAGGCGTATGCGCCGAAGGGCCTCGACAAGATTTCGCCGCAGTACCGCGATCCGAAGAATCCGCCGGAATGGGTTGGCATGGACGTCTACGGCGCCGCCATCTGTTTCAACACCGTCGAAGCCGCGAAGCTGGGTCTGCCGAAACCGGAAACCTGGAAGGACCTGACCAAGCCCGTCTACAAGGGCCGCGTGGTGATGCCGAATCCGGCGTCGTCGGGCACCGGCTATCTCGACGTCGCCGGCTGGCTGCAGATGTGGGGCGAGGCCGACGCGTGGAAGTTCATGGACGCGCTGCACGACAACATCGCCCAGTACACGCACTCCGGATCGAAGCCGTGCCGCCAGGCCGGCGCCGGCGAGTTCCCGGTCGGCGTCTCGTTCGAGTACCGCGCGGTGACCACGAAAAAGTCCGGCGCGCCGATCGACATCGTGTTCCCGACCGAAGGCCTTGGCTGGGATCTCGAAGCGAGCGGCATCATGAAGACGACGAAGAAGGTCGAGGCGGCGCGCGCGCTGATGGACTGGCTGGCGACCCCGGGCGCGATGGAGCTCTACGCGAAGAACTTCGCGGTGCTGGCGATGCCCGGCATGGCGAAGCCGCTCGACTTCGTCCCCGCCGATTACGAGAAACGGCTGGTTAAGAACGATTTCGCATGGTCGGCGAAAAACCGCGACCGCATCATCGGCGAGTGGATCAAGCGTTACGACGGCAAGTCCGAGCCGAAGTAGCCGGACGGCGGCAACGGCGCCCCGCGGACCGCGGGGCGCTTCGCATGGGGCGCGCCCGCGCCCGGCGACGCGATGAGGCGGGGATTACGTGGAAGCGAAATCCGCGGCGGACGGCGGGCCGTACCTGAAGCTCGACGGGATCTCCAAGCGCTTCGGCAAGTTCGAGGCGTTGAAGGGGATCGCGCTCGCCATCGACCGCGGCGAACTCGTCACCTTCCTCGGGCCGTCCGGCTGCGGCAAGACCACGCTGCTGCGGATCGTCGCCGGCCTGGAGACGCAGGACACCGGCACCATCGTCCAGGGCGGCCGCGACATCTCGCGGCTGCCGGCGATCAAGCGCGACTACGGCATCGTGTTCCAGTCGTACGCGCTGTTCCCGAACCTCACGGTCTTCGCCAACGTCGCCTACGGCCTCGTCAATCGCCGCAAGGGACGCGCGGAGATCAACGCCCGCGTCGCCGAGCTGCTCAAGCTCATCGGCTTGCCCGACAGTGGAAACAAGTACCCGGGCCAGCTCTCCGGCGGCCAGCAGCAGCGGATCGCGCTCGCGCGTGCGCTCGCATCGTCGCCGGGGCTGCTGCTCCTCGACGAGCCGCTGTCGGCACTCGATGCGCTGGAGAGGCTGCGGCTGCGCGGCGAAATCCGCGCGCTGCAGCAGCGGCTGGGCGTCACCACGATCCTCGTCACCCACGATCAGGAAGAGGCGCTGTCGATGGCCGACCGCATCGTGGTGATGAACCAGGGACGAATCGAGCAGGTCGGCACGCCGCGCGAGATATACGAGACGCCGGCTACGCCGTTCGCCGCCGACTTCATCGGCAAGATCAACGTGCTGCCGGCGGTGGCCGAGGGCGGCGGCCGGTTCCGCGTCGGCAGCCTGACGCTCGCCGTCGCGCGGCCGGATGTCGCCGCCGGCACCGCGGCAAAGCTCTACCTGCGGCCCGAGGACATCGCGGTCCGCGTCAACGGCGCCGGTTCTGCCGGTGCGAATGCGATCGCGGCGAAGGTGACGAAGGTCGAGTTTCTCGGCGCGTTCTGCATGGTCGGGCTGGCGCTCGACGCTTCCGACGTGCCGGCGCTGACGGCGAACGTACCGCGGCACGCCGTCGATGCCGGCGGGTTCGAGGTTGGCGCGCGTGTCGGCATCGATCTGCCGCCGGCCGCGCTGCGCGTGCTGGGCTGACGCGGCGTCGGGTCGATGGCCACTCTGGCCGCCACGCTGTCGACGCTGCCGTCGGGACCGGTGGTGAAGCCGGTCGCGCACTGGCACGACCGTCTGGCGCAGGGCCTGCTGCTCGCCTGCTGCGCGGCGCTCGCGCTGTTCCTGCTCGGCCCGCTGTTCATGATCCTGGCGAAGAGCGTGCAGGACAAGGACGGCGCGTTCGTCGGCCTGCTGCAGTTCCAGGAGTACATGGCGACGCCGCGGCTGCGGCAGTCGATCTGGAACACGCTGTGGGTGGCGCTCGTCGTCACCGGCATCACGATTCCGCTGGCGTTCACGTTCGCCTACGCGCTGACGCGGTCGTGCATGCCGGGGCGGGCCGTCTTCCGCATCGTCGGCCTGACGCCGATCCTCGCGCCGTCGCTCCTCGCCGCGATCTCGTTCATCCAGTGGTTCGGCAACCAGGGGCTGCTGAAGGGGCTGCTGGGCGGGGTGCCGGTGTACGGCGCGCTCGGCATCATCATCAGCTCGATCTACGCGACGTTTCCGCACGCGCTGATGATCGTCCTCACGTCGCTGCTTCTTTCCGACGGCCGCCTCTATGAAGCGGCGGAGTCGCTGGGCACGAAGACCTGGCGCAAGTTCTTCACCATCACGCTGCCGGGCGCCAAGTACGGGCTCGTCAGCGCGGCGATGGTCGTGTTCTCGTACACCGTCAGCGATTTCGGCATTCCCAAGGTGATCGGCGGCAACTTCAGCGTGCTGGCGGTCGACATCTTCAAGCAGGTGATCGGCCAGCAGAACTTCAACAAGGGCGCCGTGGTGAGCCTCGTGCTGCTGCTGCCGGTGCTGTTCGCGTTCATCGTCGACTGGATCATGCAGGGCAAGCAGCAGTCGCAATTCTCGGCGCGGGCGGTGCCTTACGCGCCGAAGCCGAAGCCTTGGTTCGACGGCGCGATGTTCGTCTACTGCACCGTCGTCGCGCTGCTGCTGCTCGCCGTGCTGGGGATGGCGATCTACACGTCGTTCATCAAGCTGTGGCCGTACGACAAGTCGTTCAGCCTGCGCCATTACACGTTCGGGCTGATCGACGCCGGCGTCATCGACTCGTTCTTCAACAGCCTGCGAATGGCGTTCGCCAGCGCGCTGTTCGGCACGGTGTTCATCTTCGGCTGCGCGTACCTGCTGGAGAAGTCCCGCGGGATGCCGGCGGCGCGGGCGGCGATCCGGCTGCTGGCGGCGATCCCGATGGGCGTGCCGGGGATGGTGCTGGGCCTCGGCTACATCCTGTTCTTCAACCACCCGGACAATCCGCTCAACGGTCTCTACCACACGCTGAC
Source organism: Betaproteobacteria bacterium (assembly GCA_040007035.1). Taxonomy (GTDB): domain Bacteria; phylum Pseudomonadota; class Gammaproteobacteria; order Burkholderiales; family Casimicrobiaceae; genus CAIWHR01. Next base: position 12,700 of record JBDTVU010000074.1, read on the forward strand.
GATCCTCGTGCTGTCGACGGTCGTCCACTACTACACGTCGAGCCACCTGACGGCGGTAACTGCGCTGAAGGCGCTCGACGCCGAGTTCGAGTCGGTGTCGGCGTCGCTCAAGGTGCCGTTCTGGAAGACGTTCCACCGTGTCACCGTGCCGGTGTGCCTGCCGGCGATCCTCGATATCGGCCGCTACCTGTTCGTCAACGCGATGGTGACGATTTCGGCAGTCGTGTTCCTGTATTCGCCCGACACCCGGCTCGCCGCGCTGACCATCCTCAACCTCGACGAGGCGGGCGAGATCGGCCCCGCCGCGGCCATGGCGACGCTGATCGTGCTGAGCTCGACCGTCGTCTGCGTCCTCTACGCGCTGGTCACCCGCGTGCTGCTGACGCGCACGCAGGCCTGGCGCAAGCCGGTCGCCGGTCTCTGACGTCACGCAGTCCGTCCACAAGGAATCCCCATGAGCCTCCACTCCCGCGATCCGATCCTGCTCACCCCTGGGCCGCTGACGACGTCACTGCCGACGAAGATGGCAATGTTGCGCGACTGGGGATCGTGGGACGCGTCGTTCAACGCGGTGACCGCCGACATGCGGCGCAAGCTTCTCGACATCGTTCACGGCCACGGCACCCACGTCTGCGTGCCGATGCAGGGTAGCGGGACGTTCTCGGTCGAGGCTGCCGTCAACACGCTGGTGCCTCGCGACGGCCACGTGCTGGTGCTGATCAACGGCGCCTACGGCACGCGGATGGCGAAGCTGACTCAGATGATGGGCCGCCGGACCAGCACCTTCGTCACCGCCGAGGACGTGCCGACGACGCCGCAGGATGTCGACCGGTTGCTCGGCGCGGACCCGACGATCACGCATGTGGGACTCATCCACTGCGAGACGTCGACCGGGATCATCAATCCGCTGCCGGAGATCGCCGCCGTCGTGAAGCAGCACGGGCGGAGCTTCATCGTCGACGCGATGAGCTCGTTCGCGGCGATCCCGATCGACGCCCGGACCGCGCCGTTCGATGCGCTGATCGCCGCATCCGGCAAGTGCGTCGAAGGCCCGCCGGGAATGGGTTTCGTGTTCGCCCGCCGCGACGTGCTGGAGCGCTGCGCAGGGAACTCGACGTCGCTGTCGCTGGACCTGTACGACCAGTGGACGTACATGGAGACGACGACGCAGTGGCGCTACACGCCGCCGACGCACGTCGTCGTCGCGTTCAACGCTGCGCTCGACCAGTTGATCGCCGAGGGCGGCCAGCCGGCGCGGCTCGCGCGCTACACGGCGAATTGCCGGACGCTCGTCGACGGCATGGCGGCGCTCGGTTTCCGCGTGTTCCTGAAGCCGGAGATCCAGGCGCCGATCATCCTCACGTTCCACGCGCCGCCCGATCCCGCGTACACGTTCAAGTCGTTTTACGACCGGGTTCGGGACAAGGGCTTCATCCTGTACCCGGGCAAGCTGACGCAGGTCGAGACGTTCCGCGTGGGCTGCATCGGCGCGATCGGGCCGGACGAGATGCGCCACGCGGTCAATGCGGTGCGCGACACGCTGGCCGAGATGGGAATCCGGCAGGTCACGCCGACCGCCACCGCACCGGCGCGCGCCGCGGTGTGAGCACTCAACGGGCGCGAAGGGCGGCGACTCGCGCCGCCACGCAGGCCGCTCACGCGCGGGAAGACGCCGACACGACGTCCAGCGACGGATGCCGCAGTGCCTGCAGGTCGAGGTAACCCGGCGTGTCGGGCGCGATCGCGCCGTGGCGCAGCAGGCAGTCGAGCACGACCAGGCTCGCGTCGGCGGTGACCACGTCCGGGCCGTCGGCGAGCGCGATCAGCCGCGCCGCCTCGGGCAGCGTCACGAGCCGGTGCTCGACCGCTTCGCCGTCCTCTCCGACGGGTACGAAGCCGGCGGGCAGCCACAGGTCGTGGACGAAGATCGCCTCGCGCTGGAGTCCGTCGGACGGTGCGCGGCAGATCTGCAGCGCGCCCGCGGCCTGTGCCGACGCTGCCATCGCGGCAGGAATTCCGGCTTCCTCGCGGGCTTCCTTGACGACGGTCGCCGCGACCGATTGTCGCGCGGCGATGCCGCCGCCGACGAGATTGTCGAGCATCCCCGGATCGATTGCCTTCGCCGGACTGCGGCGGGCAAACCACATCCGGATGCCGTCGTCGTCGCGGACGAGGCCGTTGACGTGCGCGGCATACGTCACGATGCCGAACCAGCGCGCCGCCGCGCGCTCGAGCAGGAAAAGCGGCAGCTCACCGAACACCCCGGCCACCGCGTACTGCTCGCCGCGCCACGCGGACAGCCGGCCTTCGGCGGCGAGGGCGCGCGCGACGCGATCGAGCGCTGCCGTTCGCGCCGCAGCGTCGGAGAGCGCCGGGGACAGCATGACGGCGTCGGCGTGCCCGGCGAACGTGTCCGAAAATGGTACGAGCCGCGCGGCGCGCACGGGATCGAGCCATCCGACGATGGCGGCGCCGACCTGCAGCGGGAGCAGCGGTCCGGCCGGCGGCGCGAGTGCGGCCGACAGCCGTGCCGCAATCCTCGCTACAATGGAGGCATCGATCACGAGCGGATTGTAGACCGCTGACCCGCTGCCCCGTGCCCGCCGACATCCTCGCCCTGTTCGACCTCGACCATACGTTGCTGCCGCATGACAGCGACGAGCTATGGGTCGCCTTCCTGATCGACGAGGGCATGCTCGACCGGGCGCACTACGAGGCCGCGAATCGCGACCTGATGAGCCGCTTCAACCGCGGCGAGGCCGACACGTTCGAGTTCACGGAGTTCTATCTGTCGACGCTGGCCCGGTTCGCGCCGGACGATCTCGCATCGCTGCGCGAGCGGTACCTCGCCACGCGGATCCGGCCGAAGATCCCGCCGGGCGCGCGCGCACTGGTGAAGCGCCACCTCGACGCCGGCGACCTGACGGTGATCTCGACCGCGGTGTTCCGTTTCCTGTCCGAACCGATCGCCGCCGAGTTCGAGGTCGAGCACGTGATCGCGACCGAGGCGGAGCGGCTGGACGGCCGCTATACCGGCCGCGTCGCCGGCCTGCCCAACACCCGCGAAGGCAAGGTCGAGCGGCTGCTGATGTGGCTCGCGGCACGAGGCCAGCGGCTGGCCGATTTCCGCGCCGTCTACGCATACTGCGACTCGCTGAACGACATGCCGTTGATGTCGCAGGTCACCCATCCCGTCGCGGTCAACGCGGATCCGGTGCTGTCCGCGCACGCGCGGCACATGGGATGGCCGATCGTCGAATACGCATGAAGGCCACCGGATGACCGCCCGCATCATCGACGGCAAGGCCCGCGCCGAGCGGCTGACCGCCGACATCAAGGACGCCGTCTCGGCGCGGGTCGCCGCCGGCAAGGCGCCGCCCGGGCTTGCCGTCGTGCTCGTCGGCGACGACCCGGCGTCACAGGTCTACGTGCGCAACAAGCGGCGCACGACGGAGGCCACCGGCATGCGCTCGTTCGCGCACGACCTCGCGGCGACGACGTCGAAGGCCGATCTGCTGGCGCTGGTCGATGCGCTGAACCGCGACCCGGCGGTGACCGGCATCCTGGTCCAGCTTCCGCTGCCGAAGCACATCGACGAGGAAGCGGTCACCGAGCGGATCGACCCGCTGAAGGACGTCGACGGCTTCCATCCGTACAACATCGGGCGCCTCGTGCTGAAGCGGCCGACGCTGCGGCCGTGCACGCCGTACGGCTGCATGACGCTGCTGAAGGACACCGGCGAGGACCTCGTCGGCAAGCACGCGGTCG
>JBDTVU010000075.1:0-15913 GCA_040007035.1 Betaproteobacteria bacterium
GCAACGATCGCGCGCGCCGGCGGCCTCGCGCTGGCACTGGCCGTCCTGTTCGCGCCCGCCGGACTGGCCGCGGTCGGCGAGCAGGAAGCCGCGCAGCTCGGGCGGACCCTGACGCCGGTCGGCGCCGAGAAGGCGGCCAACAAGGACGGCACGATTCCCGAGTGGACCGGCGGGACCACCACCATGCCCGCCGGCTGGAAGCCCGGCCAGAAGCGCGTCGACCCGTTCGCCGCCGACAAGCCGCTGTTCTCGATCGACGCGTCCAACCTCGACAAGTACCGCGACAAGCTCTCCGAAGGGCAGGCCGCGCTGGTGCGGCAGATCAAGGGCTACCGGATGGACGTGTACCCGACGCGGCGCAGCTGCGGCTTCCCGGACTTCGTCTACGAGCGCACCAAGAGCAACGCGCGCGAGGCCCGGCTCGCGGCCAACGGCTGGGGGCTGGAGAAAGGCATCGGCGCCGCCGTGCTGTTCCCGATCCCGAAGACCGGCGCCGAGGCGGTGTGGAACCACAAGGTCCGCTACATGGGCGAGGGGCGCATCGAGCACTACGCGACGATCTTCTCGAACAAGGGCGGCGATTTCACGCCGTTGGTGCAGGACCAGTGGACGTGGGTGCCGTTCCACTCGCCGAAGAACAAGGGCGTCGAGGACGTCGCCGGCGTCGAGATGAAGCTGCTCAACGCCGTCGTTTCGCCAGCGACGCACGCCGGCGAGTTGATCCTCGCCCACTGGTTCTTCAACGAGGCCAGCGATGCGTGGCTCTATTTCCCGGGTCAGCGCCGGGTGCGGCGCGCACCGTCGTTCAACTACGACAATCCCGTGCCCGGCTACGAGAACCTCGAGACCGTCGACGCATACCCGATGTACGCCGGCGCGATGGATCGCTACGACTGGAAGCTCGTCGGCAAGCAGGAGCTGTACATCCCGTACAACAGCTTCAACTGGGTCGACAAGGGCCGCAAGTACAAGGACGTCTATCTCGGCGACTTCGTCAACCGCGACCTCGTCCGCTACGAACTTCACCGCGTCTGGAAGGTCGAGGCGACCGTCAAGCAGGGCATGCGCCACCAGATCGCGAAGCGCGTGTTCTACCTCGACGAGGACAGCTGGGGGCTGATCGTCGCCGACAACTACGACGCACAGGGGAAGATCTGGCGCGTGCAGGAGTCGAGCGTCTATCCGGCGGCCGAGATTCCCGCCTGCGTGAGCCAGGAGTTCGTCTCGTACGACCTGACGGTCGGCCGCTACATCGCCGAGAACGCGGCGCAGGAGCGGCACGAGACCGACTGGCTTGCCGGGCGCGAAGGCCGCATCGACCCGAAGAAGTTCAGCCCCGACGAGCTGCGCCGCGTCGGCGACCGCTGACCTGCATCGGGCCGCATTGGCGATGATTTCGTGATGGGAGGAGACATGAACGGACAATCCTGCTTCGCGCCGCGGTTCGTCCGGCGCGCGCTTGCGCTCGCGGTCGGCGGCGCCCTCGCTCTGGGCACGTCCGCGGCGGGCGCGGTCACCTTCGAGACGGAGGGCGTCAAGGGTAGCTTCGACTCGACGATTTCGTTCGGCATGCAGTGGCGGATGTCGGGAACGAGCTGCGGCATCGTCGGCAACGACAACGGCGGCTGCGCGCCGACGACCGGTACGCTCGGCGAGGTCGTCAACGGACCCGGCAACGGCTTCACGTCCAGTCCGGACTTCAACTATCTGCAGTCGGACAACGGCAACCTCAACTACAAGAAGAGCCAGTTGATGTCGGCCGCGCTCAAGGGCAACCACGAGCTGGCGCTGCGGTTCAACGACGGCTGGAGCGCGCTCGGCCGCTTCTCGTGGCTCTACGACCCGGCGGTCGACCGCACCGAGCGGACGCCGCTGACCGACGACGCGAAGAACATCTCGGCCCAGAACGTCACACTGCTCGATCTTTGGGTCGCCAAGGACTTCGAGGTGAGCGGCCGGCCGGGAAAGGTGAAGGTCGGCAACCAGGTTCTGAGCTGGGGCGAGGACATCTTCATCTACGGCGGCATCAACATCGTCAATCCGATCGACCTCACCCGCGCGCACAAGCCGGGGATGCAGCTGAAGGAGATCTTCCGCCCGGCGCCGATGGTCTCGTTCAACATCGGCGCGACGAACAACCTCAGCATCGAGGGCTTCTGGCAATTCCGCTGGAACGCGTTCCGGTTCGACCCCGTCGGCACGCCGTTCTCGATCGGCGACGTCATCGGCAACGGCCAGCAGCCGGCGTTCATCCCGAGCTCGATTCTCGGCGCGCCGCCCGGCACCGTCGGCGACCCCGGCACCGTCAGCAACGGCGCGATGATCCCGGCGGGCCAGCGGCTCACGTACAACGACCTGCTGGCGGCGCAAACGGTCGTGCCGGTAGTGCCGACACAGTCCCCACCGAACATGAACCAGTTCGGACTCGCGGCGCGCTACAAGCCCGACAAATCCGACGCCGAGTGGGGCCTCTATTACCTCCACTACAACGACAAGATCCCGTACGTCGGCTTCGTCAACAACCCGGCGATCACCGCCAACCCGTTCGGGCTCGGCTATTTCCTCCAGTACGGGAAGGACCGCGACCTGTTCGGGGTGTCGGTCAACGGCCACCTCGGCGACTGGGCGGTCGGCGCCGAGCTGTCCTATCGGCCGCGCGACGGCGTCGGCATCGACCCGACGGTGCCGCTCGGCGGCCAGTACTGCGCGTTCTGCGCGCCGGGCACGTACGCCGGTTACGTCGACGAGAAGAAATGGCAGGCGCACCTGACGACGATCTACCTGCTCGGGCCGAGCGGCGATCTGGGCTGGCTGCTGCGCGGCCTCGGTGCGGCAGAAGGCACGCTGCTGCTGGAGGCTGCAGCGGCGTACTACCCGAACCTCGATTTCTCGGGCAAGTATCCGTACCTGCTGCCCAACTACGAGCTGCCGACGAAGCTGTCGACCGGCGTAGTGTTCGAGCTCGGTGTCGTCTACCCGCACTGGTTCGGCTCGCCGGTGAACTTCACGCCGCAGATCGACGTCGCCTACGACATCAGCGGCATCAGCCCGAACACGATCCCGTTCGTCAAGGGCCGCGTCGCCGTCACGCCGTCGCTCAACTTCGAGTACCTGAACAAGTGGCGTGCGGCGCTTGCCTACACCAGCTTCGCCGGCGGGGCGGGCAACAACGTGCTGCGCGACCGCGACTACGTGTCGTTCAACCTCTCCTATTCCTTCTGACCGTAGCCGTCCGCCGCTGGCCGCCGTCGTCCGGCGGCCGGCCGGCGACGCGCCCGATCCCGCGCGCTGATGCTTTCCCGACTCGTCGCGCGCCTCGAAGGGGCGCTGTTCGCAAACCGCGGCAAGACGCTCGCGGCCCTGGTCCTGCTGACCGTGGTGATGGGCGTGTTCGCCGCCCAGCTCAGGATGACAGCCGGCTTCGACAAGCAGCTGCCGCAGGGCCACGAGTACGTCGAGACGTTCTACCAGTACCGCGACCAGGTGTTCGGCGCCAACCGCATCATCGTCGTCGTGCATGCGCGGAGCGGCGACATGTGGAACGCCGCGTTCCTGCGCAAGCTGAACGACGTCACGCAGGCGGTGATGTTCCTGCCGGGCATCGACCGCCGCACCGTCAGCTCGCTGTGGACGCCGACGACCCGGGTGCTGGAGATCACCGAGGAGGGGTTCAAGGCCGAGGACGTGATCGGCGGCGACATCACGCCGGACAAGCTCACGCCGGCGAAGATCGAGCACATCCGCAACAACGCGATCGTCGGCGGCTACATCGGGCAGCTCGTCGCCAACGACAACTCGGGCGCGATGGTCGTCGCCGACCTGCTGGACAGCGACCCGGTGTCGAAGCAGAAGCTGGACTACCTCGACCTGGCGCGCCGGCTCGAGCAGGAGGTCCGCCAGAAGCACGAGACGCCGGAATTCGAGGTCGAGATCATCGGCTTCGCCAAGCAGATCGGCGACATCGCCGACGGCGCAAAAAGCGTGTTCCGCTTCTTCCTGCTGGCGTTCGTGCTGACGGCGCTGGCGGTCTGGGTCTACTCGCGGTCGTGGGCACTGACGGCGCTGGCGCTCGTCTGCTCGCTGACGTCGCTGGTCTGGCAGTTCGGCACGCTGCAGCTCCTGGGCTACGGACTCGATCCGCTGGCGGTGCTGGTGCCGTTCCTCGTCTTTGCGATCGGCGTTTCGCACGGCGTCCAGCAGATCAACTACATCTCGAAGGAGGTGTGCGCCGGAGTCGATACCGTGACCGCGGCGAGGCGGAGCTTCAGCGGGCTGCTGATCCCGGGAACGATGGCGCTCGTCACCGCATTCGTCGGTTTCGCGACGCTTACGCTCATTCCGGTCCCGATGATCCGCGAGATCGGCATCACCGCGTCGATCGGTGTCGCGTACAAGATCGTCACCAACCTCGTCATGTTGCCGGTGGCGTCGTCGTTCGTCCGCCTGGACGACCGTTACGTCGCGCGCATGAACGCCCAGCGCGAAGGTCTCTCGGGCGCGATGGGGCTGCTCCTGCGCTCCTTCGAGCCGCGCAGCGCCGCCATCGGCACGCTCGCCGCTGCGGCGCTGTTCGCGGTCGCGTTCTTCCAGAGCCAGGGCCGGCACGTCGGTCACCTGCAGCCCGGGGCACCGGAACTGCACTCGGATTCCCGCTACAACCGCGACGCAGGCGCGATCGTGAGCAAGTTCGATCTCGGTCTCGATGTCCTTTCGGTCGTTCTCGAGACGCCGAAAGACGGCTGCTACGACTACGCGACGATGGAGTACGTCAACCAGTTCGGCTGGCAGATGGCCAACGTGCCGGGCGTCGTGTCGGTGACCTCGGCCGCGTGGCTCGCGAAACAGGCGTTCTCCGGCTTCAACGAGGGCAATCCGAAGTGGGCGGCACTGCCGCGCGATCCAAAGTCGCTCGCCAATGCCCTCGGCCTCGCACCCGAGGGCTCGGGCCTCTACAACCCCGGCTGCACGGTGCTGCCGGTGCACCTGTATCTCGCCGACCACAAGGCGGGCACGATCAAGGCCGTCGTCGGCGCCGTCAAGGCGTTCCGCGAACACACCGTCGATCCCCGGATCCGGGTTCGTCTCGCGAGCGGCAATGTCGGCGTCCAGGCCGCCACCAACGAGGTGCTCGAGAGCACCGAGCTGCCGATGATGCTGTACGTGTACGCGACCATCGTCGCGCTCGTGCTGGTCACTTATCGCGACTGGCGCGCGGTGGTCGCCTGCTGTTTGCCGCTCACGCTCGCCACGTTCCTGGGGTACTGGTTCATGAAGGAAATGGAGATCGGGCTCACGGTGGCAACGCTGCCGGTGATGGTGCTGGCCGTCGGCATCGGCGTCGACTACGCGTTCTACATCTACAACCGGCTGCAGATCTATCTCGCGCAGGGTGTGGACATCGTGTCGGCGTTCAAGCAGGCGCTGCGCGAGACCGGCGTCGCGACGGTCTTCACGGCGCTGACGCTGTCGGTGGGCGTCGCCACGTGGTCGTTCTCCGAACTCAAGTTCCAGGCCGACATGGGACTGCTGCTGACGTTCATGTTCATGGTCAACATGCTGATGGCGATGACGATACTGCCGGCGCTGGCCGTGATGATCGACGTGCTCATACCGCGGCGGCGGCCGGTGCGCGCCCCGCTGCTCAGCCACTGACAGCAGGAAGGGTCCCGATGCTCGACCGCCTCCTCGCCCTTCTCCGGCAGACCCCGCCGGCGCCGCCGGATACCGTCGGCGCGCCGTTCGAGCGCCGCCAGATCGCCGTCGTCGTGCTGCTGATCGAGCTCGCGCAGAGCGATCGCAGCGTACAGGCGGAGGAGCGGGCGACGATCGAGCGGATCGTCCGCGAGCGCTTCGGCTTCGACGCGGCGACGACGACGCGGCTGATCGCGGCGGCGCAAAGCGAGCTCGACGCCGCGCTGGAGGACTGGGTATTCGCCAAGGCCGTGCGCGACGGTTTCGACGCCCGCGAGCGCATCGAGATCGTCGAGCTGCTGTGGGAGGTCGTCTATGCCGACGGGCGCCTCGCCCGGCTCGAGGAATCGCTGATGCGACGGCTCTCGGACCAGCTCCGGATCGGCAAGGTCGAGCGCGAGGCGGCGCGGGCGCAGGCGTTCGCGCGGGTCGGACTCGCCCGCGACGGCAAGACGGATGCGACGGACGCGGAATGATCGCGCTCGCCTTCCGGATTCTCGTCGGCTGCGTCGCGCTCGCTGCGCCGGCGGCAATATCGGCACAAGCCGCGCCGACTGCCGCCGCACCGACTGCGGCATTCAAGGCGCCGCTGGCGACGAAGGCGCCTCTCCTCGGCATCGCCCACGCGGGGTCGCGGCTGGTCGCCGTCGGCGACTTCGGCGTGATCGTCCTGTCCGACGACAACGGCAAGACGTGGCGACAGGCGAGCGCAGTCGCGACACGCGCGATGCTGACGGCGGTGACGTTCGTCGACGCGCAGCGCGGGTGGGCGGTGGGCCACGGCGGCATCGTGCTGCAGACCATCGACGGCGGCGAAACCTGGACCCGGAACCACGCGGCCGGCGCGGACGTCGTGCTGCTGTCAGTCTGGTTCGAGAACGCCGAACACGGCATCGCCGTCGGCGCGTTCGGCTTCGCGCTGGCGACCAGCGACGGCGGCAGGACGTGGAAGGAGTTCACCGTCGGGGACGGCGACGACCGCGACCGCCACCTGAATGCGATCTTCTCGTTGCCCGGCGGGCCGCTGTTCATGGCGGCCGAAGCCGGCACGCTGTTCCGCTCGCTGGATGGCGGCCGCACGTGGACGACGCTGCGACTGCCGTACAACGGTTCGGTCTGGGGCGGCCTCGCGCTGCGCGGCGGCGGAACGCTCGTGTACGGAATGCGCGGCCACGCGCTCCTCTCGCCCGATCAGGGCAAGTCCTGGGTCGACGTCCCGACCGGGACCGACCAGTCGTGGAGCGGCGGCCTGCAGCTTGCCGACGGCACGATCGTGCTGGTCGGCCTCGGCGGCGCCGTCGCGCAGAGCAGCGATGCCGGGCGCAGCTTCCGGACGACGATCCGCCCGGAACGCCAGACGCTGGCCGCCGTCGGCGAGATCGCCCCGGGACAGCTCGTCGTCGTCGGCCTCACCGGCGTCGCCACCCACAACCTCGCGGCCCGGTGAACCCCGCGCCGCACCCGCTCGTCACAATCCACGCAACGGAGACCCGACATGGACATGAACACCCGCCAACTCATCAGTGAAGCCGCGAACGCGTTCCTCGCCGCGCCGAAGAAGATGCTCATCGGCGCCGACTGGGTCGACGCCGCCGACGGCACCCGGCTCGACGTCCACAATCCCGCGACCGGCGAGGTGTTCGCGCAGGTGCCTGCGGGCGGCGCAACCGACATCGACCGCGCGGTGCGCGCGGCGCGCGCGGCGTTCGAGGAGGGACCGTGGCCGGCGATGTCGCCGGTGCAGCGCGAGCGGCTGCTGCTGGCGCTCGCCGACAAGGTCGAGGCCAATGCGCAGGAACTGGCCGAGATCGAATCGCTCGACAACGGCAAGTCGGTGATGCTCGCGCGCCACGTCGACATGGCGATGGCAGTCGACTTCCTTCGCTACATGGCGGGCTGGGCCACCAAGATCGAAGGCGCGACGCACGACGTGTCGGTGCCGTTCATCCCGCAGGCGAAGTTCTTCGCGTGGACGCGCAAGGAGCCGGTCGGCGTCGTCGGCGCGATCATCCCGTGGAACTTCCCGCTGCTGATGGCGGCGTGGAAGATCGGGCCCGCCCTTGCCGCCGGCTGCACCGTCGTGCTGAAGCCGGCGGAAGAGACGCCGCTCTCTGCGCTGCGCCTCGGCCAGCTGATCCTCGAGGCCGGCATTCCGGCGGGCGTCGTCAACATCGTCACCGGGGTCGGCGAGACCGCCGGCGCGGCGCTCGCCGCACATCCGGGAATCAACAAGATCGCGTTCACCGGCTCCACCGCCGTCGGCAAGCTCGTGCAGCGGGCGGCGGTCGAGAACATGACGCGCGTGTCGCTGGAGCTCGGAGGCAAATCGCCGGTCATCGTGCTCGACGACGCGGATCCGGCGCAGGCGGCGGCCGGCGCGGCGCAGGCGATCTTCTTCAACCAGGGCCAGGTCTGCACCGCCGGATCGCGGCTGTACGTGCAGAAGAAGCTGTTCGACCGCGTCGTCGCCGATCTCTCGGCGATCGCCGCGAAGATGAAGCTCGGACCCGGACTCGACCCGACGAGCGAGCTCGGGCCGCTGGTGTCCGAAGCGCAGATGGGCCGCGTGTGCGGCTACATCGATAGCGGCGTCGGCCAGGGCGCGAAGGTGGCGACCGGCGGCGGCCGCGCAGGCGACAAGGGCTGGTTCGTGAAACCGACGGTGCTGGTCGGCGCGCGGCAGGACATGCGCGTCGTGCAGGAGGAGATCTTCGGGCCGGTCGTCGTCGCGCTGCCGTACGACGACATCGACGAGGCGGTGCGGCTCGCCAACGACACGCCGTACGGGCTCGGCGCGTCGATCTGGTCGAACGACCTCGCGCGCGTCCACCGGATGATCCCGCGGATCAAGGCCGGCACGGTGTGGGTGAACTGCCACAGCATGCTCGACGCCAGCCTGCCGTTCGGCGGCTTCAAGCAGTCCGGCATCGGCCGCGAGATGGGACGCGCGGCACTCGACATGTTCACCGAAACCAAGTCAGTGATGATGGCGGTGTAGTCGGGCCGCGCGACACGGGAGACGCCGGATGCGACACCACAGGACATCGGTCATCGTCCTCGGCCTGGCGTTGCTGGCTGCGGCCGGCAGCGCGCAGGCATTCGATCGCAGCTCGCTCGTGTGGAGCAAGTGCACGGGTTGCCACGCCGCGACCGCGGACGGACGGATCCCGCGGGTCGAGGACCTGCGCACGACACCGGAGGAATGGGCGGTCATCGTCGACCGGATGCGGCGGCTCCACGGGATGCCGATCGCGCAGGGCGAGATGGACCGGCTGCTGAAGGAGCTGTGCACCACGCAGATCCTCACGCCGGACGAGCAGGCCGGGGTGTCCTACCTGAGCCTCTGGCACAACTCGCAGCAGGTGGAGACGCCCGCTGGCAAGGAAGACGAGAAATTCTTCACCACCTGCGTGCGGTGTCACACGGCGGGCAAGATCTTCTCGTACCGGATGACATCGGAAAACTGGGCCCGGTTGCGGGAGTTCCATCTCTACATCATCCCGACGGTCGTCTTCCAGATGCGTGAGATGCGCTGGATTCCGGAGGCCGATGCGGCGCTGGCGTACCTAGCGAAGAAACTGCCCTACGGCAAGGCCTGGTCCCCGCCCGCGACGAAGCTCGACGGCACCTGGGCCGTGTTCGGGCACCAGCCGGGCAAAGGAACGTATCGCGGCGAGGCCAGAATCGCCAGTGCCGGCAACGCCGAATACACGCTGACCGGCAGCCTCACGTATGCCGACGGTACCGCGGAGACGTTCGCGGGCGAAGCCACGCTCTACGGCGGCGTCGCGCTCCGCACGCGGACGAAGAACAACGGCTACGCCGGCAACGGCGCGTACATCGTGGCCGGCGACGAGCTGCGCGGCGAGTCGCATCTGCCGGCGCCGGATTTCCGCACGTCCAATGCCCGATGGCTGCGCAGCGATGGCGTGCCGAAAGTCGCACGCATCGTTCCGGGATTCCTGCTTACGGGCGAGAAGACCACGCTCACCGTCGAAGGCCTGAACCTGCCCGACGCGAAGGCCGCCGAAGTTTCCTTCGCGGGGGCGGCGGTCACGGTGTCGGCAGTCAAGCGCGTGTCACCCGGCGCGCTGGAAATCGTGGTCGTGAGCGGCGCCGGGAAGCTTGGCGAGGCAAAGGTCACGGTGAAGGGCGTCGACGCCGGCACCGTGCGGCTCGCGCCGCGGATCGACTACATCGCGATCAATCCGGAAATGGGGCGCGCACGGTTGTCGGGGGGAACGCACTACCCCGCCGAAGGCGTCCAGTTCGAGGCGATCGCCTACGCGAAAAGCGGCGGCGGCAAGAAGGCAGCCGGCGTCGCGCTGGGGCCGGTGCCGGCGACGTTCCGGCTCGCCGAGGAGAAGACGCGTCCCGACGACGACGACCTCAAGTGGCTCGGCGCCATCAAGCCGAACGGCGCCTATCTGCCGATCGGCGACTACGGCCCCAATCCGATGCGCAATTACACCGCAGAGAACAGCGGCCTCGTAAAAGTCCTGGCCCGTTACCAGCGTGGCGCACAGACGTTCAGCGCGGAAGCCGCGCTGGCCGTCACCGTGCCCGACTACATTGCGCGGATACGATGATGGGCGAGCACGTCACGTACGCGTGGGCCGATCACCGGGTTTTCGACGCGTCCGACGCGGCGGACGGCAGCGCACTCCTCTTCGGCGCGGATCAGGCGAGCCTGTTCGCGATCGACCGCGAAACGCAGCAGGTCCTCGCCCGGTGGCGGCCGCAGAACGCGATCTCGCTGCACGACGTGCCATCGCCGGACCGCGAGGTCCTCGCGGCGCTGTGCGATGCGCAGGTGCTGGTTCCCTCCGCCTGGCTCGACCGGCCGGCGACGCAGCCGCTCGACCCGGCCGCGATTCCGCTCGGCACGCTGGTGCTCGAAGCGGCGCAGGCGTGCAACCTGCGCTGCACGTACTGCTATGCCGGAGGCGGTTCCTACGGCGGCGAGGCGCGGCTGATGCGTCCGGAGCTCGCGCGCCGCGCCGCGCGCCACCTCGTCGAATCGTCCGGCGATCGCGACAGCGTCACGCTCGTCCTGTTCGGCGGCGAGCCGCTGCTGAACCTCCCTGCGCTTCAAGCGGCGGTGCTGGAAGGCGAAGCCGCCGCCCGCGAGCGCGGCAAGAAGCTCGTCGTCTCGATCACCACCAACGGCACCCGGTTCACTCAGGAAGCGCTCGAATTCCTCGGCGCGCACCGGATCGGGGTCTCCGTCAGCATCGACGGCCCGCCCGACGTGCACGATGCCAACCGCCGGTATCCGGGCAAGGGAGGGGGCGGCACGTACACCGACGTCGTCGACGGCGTGACACGGCTGCGCATCCATACCGGGAGAGCGCCGGCGGCCCGCGTGACGCTCAATCCCGACCAGTGGAACCGCGTGCCCGAGGTGTTCGATCATGTGCTCGGTCTGGGCGTGCTCGAGGTCGGCATCGCGCCAACGAGTCCGGTCAGCGCCAACCTCCTTCCGACACCGGAACAGGACGAGGCGTTGTTCGCCGGCTTCTCCGCGCTCGCGCAGCGGTTCCTGCGCGAGGCCGGCGAAGGCCGCGTGCTGCCGTTCTCCAACCTCCTCGACCTGCTCGCCAGGCTGCACCTCGGGCAGGTCAAGTCGGCGCCATGCGGCGCCGGGCTCGGGTACCTGGCGATGGATGCGGAAGGCCGCTTCTTCCTGTGCCACCGGCTGGCCGGTGCGGAGCACTTCCGCGTCGGCGATCTCGACGCCGGCATCGACCACGCGAAAATCCGCGCCCGCCTCGCCGAACAGGCGGCGCCGCGCCAGGACGCATGTTCGACGTGCTGGGCGCGCAGCCTCTGCGCGGGCGGCTGCCACTATGAGAACGATCTGCGCGAGCGCGAACTGGGGCTCCCCCCCGGCAGTTCGTGCGAATTCATCCGGCGGTGGATCGAGCTCGGCATTCGCGTGTACGCCGACCTCGGCCACGATCCCGACAATCCCGTGCTCGCCTTCCTCGAACGACGGGCCGACGGCTGAAACTCTCCGCGGAGGAGCAGGCAATGAAGAAAAAGACCATCGAGGCGTTGAACCGGAAGGCCAAGGCGATCGAGCGGCTGGCCGAGGGCGAGCAGAAGACGGCGGAGGCGCTGGCGACTCGTCCGATGCCCCAGGGCTGCACCACGATCTTCGACACCGGCTGGGAAACCAATCCGCGGCCGACCTACCCGATCGGCAACTGCATGGCGTCGGTGCGCGATTTCAATGGCTGTGCGGGTGACTGCTGGTGGCCGGCACAGATGCCGGACGGGCTCACCAACCACCGCGATTTCGACGTCGCGTGCCCGAACATCGCGCGCGACTGGCGAAACCTCAAGTACGACTAGGAGGACGACATGAACTGGCAGCGACTATTCCTGTCGGCCCTCGCCGCGGTGCTGTGCAGCGCAGCGGCGACGCCCGCCGACGCCGGCGACCGTTTCTATTACCTCGGCTACGAAATCATCCAGGTGATCGACGGCGACACCGACGCCATCGTCGCCGACATACCGATCAAGGGCGCCACGCGCGAAGTCGGCCTCACCGCGGACCGGAAATTCCTCTACGTCGCCACCGACCGGCACTTCGTGCACAAAGTGGACCTCGGCGCGAACCGGGTCGTCGCCACGATCGACGTGAGCAACGGCGGCTGGAACCGGCTGATGTTCGGCTTCGTCCTCGATCCCGACGGCAGGACCGCTTATGGCGCGTTCATGTCGCGCCGCACGGAACTGGGCGAGGCCATCGTCGGCAAGCCTGTCGTCGCCCAGTTCGAGCTCGAGACCGGCAAGCTGCTGCGCAGCGTCGAGGTGCCGTGGGGTGTGGCACACCTCGTCAGCGTCAAGGGCGGCCGGACGATCTACGCCTTCGGCCAGGACCTCTACAAGATCGACACGACGGGCAGCGAGTTGAAGCTTGTCGAGACGATGCCGATGTTCGACAAGGGGATGAACAGTCTGCCGTTCTGGGACTACGCATTCGACAACGGCGGCGTCGCCAGCATGAACTACTACACGGAGAAGTACATGGGCCTGCTGCTCGTCGACCAGCAGAGCGGCGACATCGAGGACATCGTGCTCAAGGGCGAGCCGGCGATGGCGTACTCGGTGGTGCTCGCGCCCGACAAGAAGAAGGCCTACGCGGTCATGGACGACCTGACCGTCATCGACCTCGCGAAGAAGACGTATCTCGCGTCGGTGCCGATCAAGGAAGGCACTTGCTACGGTGTGAACGTCTCGTCCGACGGGAAGAAGATCTATGTCGGCGGCGGCGGGTCCACGCTGACGGTCTTCGACGCGCAGACGCTTAAGCCGCTGAAGGTGCTGCAGATGGCCTCGGACGGCATGGACTTGCGCCGCATCGGCTTCTGACGGCGGCCGACGACCGATGGCATCGATCGCGCGGCCGCCGATCCGTACCACCATGTGCGATCCGCACGAGGATCGACCGCGCGGCGTGGCAACGCGCGTGGAATACGGACTCCGGCTGACGAACCTCACGGAGCCGCCACCCGATCCCCGCGCCGTATGCCCGCCCGCGTGGCGGAGCCTGCTGCCGGAGGGGCCGGTCGTCGCGCTCTACTTCGGCTCCGAGTTCTGCGAGGACCGCCTGCCCGACGCCGACGAGGCGACGGCATTCTGCGAACGTGCGCGCGATCGTGGCCTGGAACCCACGCTGCTCACGCCGCTCGTCGGCCCGGAAGGGCTGCGGATCGTCGACGCGCTGCTGGCCGCGCTGGCGGCGAATCGATGCGCGCCGGCCGTGGTGTTCAACGACTGGGGCGTGCTCGGGCTGCTGCGCGAACGCCATCCTGCGTTGCCGCGGCGCGCGGGTCGGCTGATCAACCGCTCGCTGCGCGACCCCCGCGCTTATCGTGACAACTGCGGCGATGCACCGGCAGGAACTGCGACGCACGACGCCTCGCGTTTCGTGCGGTTGCGCCGGATGCTCGCGGACTTTGGCGTCGAGGCCGTCGAGACCGACGCGGACCTCGACGGCGGCTATCTGGGCAACGGACGGGACGGCGATGGCGCGGGTCTCGGCCGCGCGCTGCACCTTCCTTACACGTTCGCCGCGTCGGGCCGCGGCTGTCCGCTGAAGGCCGGCCTCTATCCGGAAGGCGGCGGCTTTGCCAAGGCGATCGCGGATCGCTGCCCGGCGCCGTGCCGCGGCAAGCCGCTGCCGGTTCTGCGCAACGACACCGGCTTGCCCCACTGGCGCGGCGGCAACACGCTGTTCTACGAGATTCCGCAGGACGTCGCGCGGGCGTGGCTGTCGCACACCGACCGCATCGTCCTGCACGAGGACGCGACGCCGTGAAAATCCTCGCGCCGCTGCGCCATTCGGACGAAGTCGCGCCGCTGTGCGCAGCGGGCGCCGGCGAGTTCTACTGCGGCCTGACCCCGCCGGGCTGGGACGAGGCGTTCGGCCAGGCGTGGGTACACAGGCGAAACCCGAAGTCCGCCGGCGTTCCCGACCTCGCGGATCTGCGCCGGATCGTCGCGTTGGCGCATCCGCGGCCCGTCTATGCGACGCTCAATGCGCCGTCCTATCCGGCCGGGGCCGTGCCGCGGCTGGTCGAGTTCGGCCGGAGGCTCGTCGACGACGTCGGCGTTTCCGCGCTCATCGTCGCCGAATGGGAGCTGCTGCTCGCGCTGTGCGACGAAGGTCTCGCGCCGCGCGTGCACATCTCCAGCCTCGCGACCTGCCGCAACCCCGGCGCCGCCGCGTTCTACCGGAGCCTCGGCGTCTCGCGCGTCATCCTCCCGCGGCACATGACGCTCGCCGAGATCGAGGAGACCGCGATCCCCGGGCTCGAATGGGAGGCCTTCCTCCTCAACGACGGCTGCGCGTTCGAGGAAGGCATCTGCGCGACGTCGCACGCGTTCGGACCCTACTGCATCGACGACCGGATCGGCGCCAGGTCCGGCCGTCTCGACGAGCGCTACGAGTTCTGGAAGTGGACGCTGAACAACTGCGGCTGCCAGACGAGCCGCGGCTACACGCTCGGGCCCTGCGGCCTGTGCGCACTGCCACGTCTCGCGCAACTCGGCATCGCAAGCCTCAAGGTTGTCGGCCGCGAGGCATCGCTGGCGCGGAAGGTCGCGTCGGTACGGCTGGCGGCCATCGCGCTGACTCGCGCCGAGCGCGGCGCGAGGCCCGAGGACATTCGCGACGCCGTCGTCGCCGAGCGTGGCGCCCCGGAGTTGTGCCGGGACGCGCACCTCTGCTACTACCCCGACGTCTGGGCCGGGGGCGCACGGCAGCGGAAACCGCTGGTGGCTCCGCTTCGGCGGATGCCGTTCGTTCGCGACGACGCACCGGCGTCGCCGGCGATGCCGGGTGGCAACGTCGCAGACGCCGGCAGCGTCCACCCCGCTGCCCGGTCGAATCCGCCGTCGTCACGAGGCAGATCGTGCTGACGACGCTCCGTCGCTTCACGCACTCGCTGACCGGCCGCAAGCGCGCGCTGGCCGCGGTGTTCATGCTCGGCCTCGCCGGCGCGGCCGTCTCGCTCGCCACGCCGCTCCTCGGCAAGGCGTTCGTCGACGCCGTGGCGGGCGACCACGACTTCACCGTGATCCCGACCATCGCCGCGGCGCTGGTGTGCCTCGCACTCGTCGACGTCGCGCTGGCGACGCTGGCGGGGCGGGTCCACGCGCGCCTGTCGGCCGACGTGCTGGCCGACCTCCGCGCATCGCTGTTCGAGCGCTGCCTCGACGGGCCGCTGGAGGCAGTGGAGCCGTTCCGCCACGGCGACCTGCTCACCCGCTTCGGCACCGACGTGCCGCGAATCCAGACGCTGCTGGTCGACGGTCTCCTGGGAGGAATCCAGAACCTCCTGTTCCTCGGCGTGGCCGCGGCGATCACGTTCAGCCTGTCGCCCGCGCTCGCGCTGTGGAGTTTCCTCGGCCTCGCCCTCGCGCTGCTCGCGACCACCGTATTCCGACACCCCGTCGAGCAGCGGACACGTCGCGTGCGCGAGGCGATGGCCGATCTCTCGCACTTTCTTTCGGAGCGGCTCGGCGCGCTGCGCGCCATTCGCCTGCACCGCGCCGAGCGCGAGGAAGCGGCGCGTCTCGCCGGCGCCAGCGGCCGGCTCAACCACGAGATCGTCGGCTTCCAGGTGCTCGATGCGATGGCGACCGGTGCGCCCGGCCTGCTGCTGACGCTGGCGCTCGCGTGGATCTACGTCGTCGGCGGCGGACTGCT